>NZ_NFLY01000012.1:0-60768 GCF_002161155.1 Massilimicrobiota sp. An105 | reverse complement strand
TATCACCGGTACCTATTAATTGATTTGTATAGTTAATCAGTAATGATTTATCTACATATATAGGATTGTTGATTGCTTGTTGAAAACTATCATTTCTTGGATTGAGATATAATCCCATACATCTTCACCTGCTTTCTTTTCCTGTTCATTATACCATTTATATGATTAAAATACCATGATTATATATGTTATCAATTGTTTATCATTTTTGAAATTTATTACTATATTTGTTTATAGATACAATGACGATAAGATACGAAAAACATAAAGAACTCATTCATAATGCATATAAATAACTGATTGCTATGTTTGTATATTCAAAACTCTTTTCACAAACAAGAAATAGTCTTTATATACTTTAAACAAGTCGTATGATGAAATAGACAATAAGTATGAAGTTATATTTGTGATTTGAATAAAAAACGTTAAATATTCGTTTTTTTGATTATACTAAATATGGCAAGAATGCTCTTTTGATATTTCATTGTGACTCATTTTCTATAGTTAATAAGGAGGACATAAATTGAAAAGAAATATATATGGGTATGTCAGAGTATCGTCTAAAGATCAATGTGAAGACAGACAATTACTAGCATTAAAAGAATTTGGGGTTGTGGAGAGGAATATATATACGGATAAAATCAGTGGGAAAAATTTTAATCGACCACAATATCATCGTTTAATGAAAAAATTAAAACAAAGGGATGTCGTTGTTATTTTATCTATTGATAGATTAGGAAGAAATTATGATGAAATACAGAATCAATGGAGAATCATTACAAAAGAAAAACAGGCTGATATTGTTGTCTTGGATATGCCATTATTAGATACAAGAAAAAGTCAAAATAATGATTTGACTGGAACATTTATTGCAGATTTAGTTTTACAGATTCTTGCCTATGTTGCACAAATTGAGCGAGAGAATATTAAACAAAGGCAAAAAGAAGGGATTCATGCGGCTAAGTGTAGAGGCGTACAATTTGGTAGACCAAGGAAAAATATCCCTGATAATTTTGATGATGTAAAAGGAAAGTGGGAAAAAAGTGAAATTAATTCTCGTCAGGCCGCCCAAATACTAGGAATATCTCAAAATACTTTTCTAAGATGGTCACATGAGTAGATATATAGAGATTTTATTTTGTAATTTTGCCTTTAAAAAGTAGACATTATCGTTCGATGAACTTATAATAAAAATAAGCTTTTCATGAGTGAAAAAATATTAAAAAAGTATGATTTTTTGACGAAATATAAAACAAAAAGTATGCGTGAAAATGTCTACTTTATCGTTCATTTTTATTTTATGGAGAAAGGTGTTGAAAAATGTGTCATTTATGACGAAAGAAATGTATTTTACAATTGCACTTTTATCATATGAAAATGGTGTGGTTTGTGGTGATTTACATAGTCCAGTTTTAAAGAAAAGTATCCAGTTTCATAATTTAACAGAACTTATATTAATAATGGATCAAATCATGCAAGATTTAAATATTCCTGAATATGATGAAAGAAATCATCATGTGATTATAAAAAATCAATCCCTTGATGTTGAATTGGATTATCAGGATTTAAAACGAGATAATTTTGAAAAACATTTAAATCATTCGTTAATGTATCCTAAAAAAAGTAAAGATATTTTTACGGTTAAAGTGATGTATAGGCAGAACAATTCATGGCAAGGAGAGATGACGTGGCTTAGAACAAATAAAACCAAATTTTTTAGGAGTGCATTGGAATTAGTGGAACTCATATATTCTGTGATTGATAAATATCATAAATAAAAGAGTTTATATTCTTATTTATAACAAGCAAGGACACTATTTTTCAATACCATTACTATAAGTTTGATTTATGTATATAAAAAGATTATCGTTTTAGATGGTTATAATCTATGAAATAGAGATAAAATAAGGTATTGTATCTTTGATAATTCAATATAAAAATGTTTATAATATATAGATAAGGGATAAAAATCTCAATTTGTTATAATGAAAGAAAAACCTCTATAGTTATAATTGTTTATAACTATAGAGGCTGTTTAATTAAATTTGAGTATTTGTTAAATCATCGTCCGTAATATATTTTAATTCTTTCATTTTTTGAATCAATTGTTTAGCTAACAATTCATGAAATTCAGTGTTTCCATCAACTAGATTGTCTTGAAGAAGACTACGAGGAATATATCCTTTTTCTAGATCGCTTTGATCTTGTTTTGTTGGCGTGATATCAGCATCCTGTAAACCATTTTCTAAAAGATAATCTCTAAAATTAAGAAAATGCTCTTCATGTTCTTCTTCTAATACACTATTCATATCATTTACAATCTGAAATGTTCTTTTTGATGTTAAAGAAACAACGATATATTTCTTGATGCCTAATTGATTAAGTATAGCACGTTGATATGTGATTGTTCTGAAGATACTACCTGATTCATAGGGGTCATATGTTCCAGTAAAGATAATAGCAATTCCATTTTTATCAAAAGTTGGAAAATCAGCATTAATACGAGTATATTCATCAAGTGTTACGGATTTACCAGCTTCATCTCTAGTGAATGTGTGTACTTCTTTTTCAGAATCATATTTCAATATACCACTGATATCAGCAATTTCGACATTAGAAAAGTTACTGCCTTTATTTTTTAAAACATCTAATTCTTCATGATCTTCATTATATAACGTTAATTCTACAGGATCAGTTTGTGCAGGAATTGTAATATCATAAGCATATATTTTTGTTCTGCCTGATCTAATCGCTATATCTATTGTTTGATCCTGTGAACCCCCAAATGTCTCTATTGATAAGTTTGTTAATTCAGAAAGAACAGTTGGATATGCATGAGATCCTAGTGTTAAACTATCACCTATACAATAAAGTGTTTGAGTATTTGAGGATTTTGTAGAAGATGTAGGATAATCTTCTTGCAGATTCTGGTACTTTTGACTATCTTTACGTGTAATGAGAGTATTATATCCTATAAGCGTTAAAATAATACATACAAGTAGGATAACGATTAAAGGAAAGGATATCTTTTTCATCAGTAGTAATAATGATATGAACCAGAACCAGAATCAGCTTTTGTTAAGACGCTACCAATAACATTAACATTACTACGTTTAAGTAAATCTACACATTGAGCAGCATCTTTACGTTTTGTATCTTTAGCAGAAACAACAAAAATTGTTCCATCAACAGCATTTCCTACTGGTATTGCATCTGAAATAGAACCGATAGGTGCACAGTCAATAATGATAAAATCAAAATTTTGTTTTAAAACTTTCATATATTCTTTAAAAGTGTCTGAACTTAATAACTCAGAAGGATTAGGAACATGAATACCAGCTGTTAGTACATAGAGTAATCCAGAAAAAGATTGGTCATTAATTGTTTGGAAATATTCATCATTAAAACGATGTGTTTTTCCAAATTCAATAAGGGCATCAGTAAGACCATGTGAATTGGATAATCTCATATATTTATGTAACATTGTTTTTCTCAAATCACAATCAATAATAAGAACTTTTTTATACTTTGTTGCAAATATATATGCTAAATTCATTGATGTTGTAGATTTGGCTTCTCCTGATTGAGAAGACGTAATTGCAACTGATTTAATAGGATTATCAACATTTGAGAATTCAATGTTTGTACGAATATGTCTAAAAATTTCTGTATAATCAAATTGTGATTGTTTTTTTGATTTTTCTAAAATATTTAAAGTTTTACGATATTTTTTCTTTTGAGCCATAAATTATCTCCTTTTGAATAACTTTTTGAAAAATGATTGGTTGACTTGAATCATTTCCACGCTTTCATTTTGTAATATGTGTAATGGGTTATCATACATTAACGTTTTCAATGTTTGATAATCATATTTTTTTGAAAGTAATTGATAAATTTCCTGTAAACAAGGAATACGATGACCTTGACTGCGATGAGTATCCGTTGCAATAATATGAATCAAACCATTATTCAATAATTGATAAGCATTATTTTTAACAGTTTTTCCATGTACACCTAATAGACTTGATGCATTGACTTGAATCACATAACCACTATCAATCCACTGTTCAATTCTTTGTAAATCAATACCATGAGGGAAATATCTTTCAGCATGAGCTATAATTGGTGTATAACCCTTGATATCAATCTCATAAAGATAATCTTCAACTTCATATTCTTTCCCAATTTCTTTTCTAACATCAAATTCAACGAGAAGGTATGATGTATTTTCAATAGGTATAAACAGTTGTTGATTTATTGAATTGATATAATCATGATTTAAGAATAATTCACAACCTTCATAAACTTCGATATTTTCATTTTGAGCTAAGGCTTTGAGCTTAGCTATTCTTTCTTTAAAATGTTGGATGTCTGTTTCATTATGCGTACCAGGTACAACATGAGGTGTTGCTACTATTGTACAGATGTTATTCTCTTTAGCCATTTGTAAGGCTTTTATTGCTTCATCTTGTGTTGGAATACCATCGTCAATACCCCAGGCATAATGACCATGAATATCAATAAATTGCATTTTAGTTATCAAAATAAGGAATAGAACCTAAACAAGGAATACCTAAGTATTTTTCAGCTTCTTCCCTATTATGAATATGAGTATCAAGCATAAATTTAATAAAAAGATATCCAACACTTAAGAAAGCACCAATAAGTGCACCAATAACTAAATTCATTTTTAAATTAGGAGATACAGGTGTATCTGCAATCTGTGCCTGATCAATCGTTGAAATATTGTTAATATTTAATGTTTCCTTAGCTTCTTTTTTAAAAGTTGCAACTAATTCATCTACAATATTTTTACTTAATTCTGGGTCAGTTGTAGTAGCTGAAATACTAATAATTTGTGTATTAGTTTGGTTAGAAATAGTGACACTATTACTTACTTCAGCAGTAGTCATACCTAAACTTTCAGCAACCTGACTTTGAATATTATTACCTTTTAACATTTCAATGTAGTTATTGACCATCAAATTGTTAGCATTGATTTGTGTGTAGTCAACCATACCTTCAGTGACTTCAGGTTTTGGATAGATACTGGCAACTGATTGATATTTTCTGTCAATAAAAAAGACTGTCAAAACTCCAGCAACAATCGTTGTAACTAAAGTACTAATAATAATGAGTTTGTATTGCGCTTTTAGTAAAGCAAATAATTCCCCTAAGTTAATTTCAATTTCATCTTCATTTTTCATCATTTCTTGTTCAGTCATAGAGACCTCCTTATTTGTTGTTAAAAAATTAGAAATATGTGTCATTTATCACAAAATTCTTGATTTATTGTCATATAAATGTTATTTTATGACTAGTCATGGATTTTGTGTGACCAGTTATATTTCAATATGTATTATGCTTGATTCATAAAAAAAAATCAAGTGATTATCAAATGTTTTCAACATATTGTAAAAATTGGTGAAAAAACATAAGTCCTGATGCAAAAATGGAAGGAAAGGGATGATTATGGAGCGTATAGGGGATAAATATCAACTACTTGTTCGTAGAATTATTCTGATAGTGGTAGATATTATGAGTGTATTGTTAAGCTACTATGGGTCAATGATGTTATATGACTATAATATGATGTCATGGACATTTGTGTATGAAACAATGCCAATAGTAGTATTGTTGATGCTTATCAGTCTTGGCATATTTACTTTTATGAAACTATATAGTAGTCTATGGCAATTTGCATCAATCAATGAACTTATGAATATTGTCATTTCTACACTATTCAGTACGTGTGCTTTGATAGTTATCAATATGATAACAAATGCTCATTTACCAGTCAGTGTTATATGTGGTTATTTTATGATGAGCACATTATTGGTGGGAGGAACACGTTTTAGTTATCGCTTTTTAAGATTGTATGCCAGTCGCCATGATTTATTTGGAAGAACTGACGTACAAAATAAACGAGTTATGGTTGTTGGAGCTGGTTCGGCTGGCGAAAAAATATTAAGAGAAACATTGAATACAAAAAATTTACATAAAACAATTGTTTGTTTTATTGATGATGATCCTCATAAAATAGGAAGAAGAATACATGGTGTTCCTATTGTTGGGGATAGAAATACTATTTTGGATCATGTTTCAAAATATAAAATTGATGAAATATATATTGCTTTACCTTCAATTGATAAAAAAGAAGTAGCAAAGATATTAAATATTTGTAAGGAAACAAAATGTAAATTAAAAAGATTACCTGGTATCTATCAGTTTATTAATGATGAAATTATCTTGAATAAATTAAAAGATGTGGAAGTACAGGATTTACTTGGTAGAGATCCAATCAAAGTTAATCTAGATGAAATTATGTCTTATGTTACAAATCGTGTTATTATGATTACAGGTGGAGGCGGATCTATTGGTAGTGAGCTATGCAGACAAATTGCAGAAAGATCACCTAAACAATTGATTATTGTCGATATCTATGAAAATAATGCGTATGATATTCAATTGGAGTTAAAACGTAAATATCCAAAATTAGATTTACAAACTATGATAGCATCATTACGAGATGTTGGTAAAATGAATGATTTATTTGAAACATATCATCCTGATATTGTCTATCATGCAGCAGCACATAAACATGTTCCATTAATGGAAGATGCACCACATGAAGCTATAAAAAACAATGTTTTTGGAACATTGAATGTAGTGAAAGCTTGTGATCAGTATCATGTTAAGAAATTTATTTTGATTTCAACAGATAAAGCTGTAAATCCAACAAATATTATGGGAGCATCAAAAAGAATATGTGAAATGATTGTTCAAGCTTATGATCAATTATCAAAAACAGAATATGTTGCTGTTCGATTTGGAAATGTTTTAGGATCTAATGGTTCTGTTATCCCATTATTTAAAAAACAGATACAAAATGGTGGACCAGTGACAGTCACACATCCTGATATTATCAGATATTTTATGACAATTCCTGAAGCTGTGTCTCTTGTCTTACAGGCTGGAGCATATGCAAAAGGTGGAGAAATCTTTGTCTTAGATATGGGTAAACCTGTAAAGATATTGGATATGGCAAGAAATCTTATTAAATTATCCGGGTATGAACCTGATGTGGATATTAAAATTCAATTTACGGGATTGCGTCCTGGAGAAAAACTTTATGAAGAAATGTTAATGAAAGAAGAAGGAATGCAAACAACACCAAATAAATTGATTCATATTGGGCATCCTATTGAAATGGATATTCCTTTATTCTTAAAGGAATTAGATGAATTAAAGACAATTGCTTATGATGAAGACAGTGATATGAGAAGTGCTGTTAAACATATTGTGAGTACATATCATTATGAAAATGGAAAACAAAGAGTGAAAAGAAAAATGAAACAAGATGCTGTTTTATCTTAAAAAAGATTATTCATCAATAATCGTCGCATTGTCGCGTTATTGAAGTAATATTTGAGAACTATCTTATATAGTATGCTTTAGAGATTTATATCAAGTATAGATAATTAAAATGTAAAAAGTAGTATGAATGATATAATCCCAATAAAGTAGACACACGAAATAATTAAAATTATCCCATCGATGTGAAACTACAAAGGTGGGATTTTATTATGGGAAGAAAAGCAAAATATACAAAGGAACAAAAGGTGCAGACTTGTGAAGATTATTTAAATGGAAAAAAACAACTCGTCAAATTGCTGTTGAATTAAATATGAGTAAAAATGGAAGTGACATAGTTTTAAACTGGGTCAAAAGTTATCGTGCAAATGGACATTCAATTTTTGATAACAAAAGTACAAACAATAAGTACTCCAAAGAGTTTAAGGAGATGGTTGTTCAAGAATATCTGCAAGGTCTTGGATCTACTTATGATTTAGCTGTTAAATATGGAATACCTGAACATAGTACTGTTTTAAATTGGATAAACAAGTATAATAGTCATAGAGAACTTAAGGATTATATTCCTAAACCGGAGGTTTATATGGCTAACACTTTAAAAGTAAGTAGGGAAAAGAAAATCGAAATCGTAAAATACTGTATAGATCACAACCATGATTATAAAGGGACAGCTGAATTTTATGGAGGAAATTATGCTCAGATATATAACTGGGTCAAAAAATATGAATCCAAAGGTGGAGGTGGTCTAGAAGATAGACGTGGTAAACGTAAATCTAGGGAACAATTGACTGATTTGGAAAAAGCACAACAAAGAATAGCTGAACTTGAAAGAATCAACAGGCGACAAGAAATGGGGCTAGAACTATTAAAAAAAGACGAAGCCTTCGAAAGAACCTGTTTAGCGAGTCTTCCGAAGGCTAAAAGAATTTATCTTATAAGAAAACAAAAGATAAAAGATTATTCGCTAATACAATCATTACATAGTAATCGCAACTGGCCAATAAATGAGATGTGTTCGATTATGAATATCAGTAGAAGTGCTTATTACAAGTGGCTACAATCATCACCATCTCCAAAACAAATTGATAAACAACACGAGGATGAAAGAATTACAGCTAGAATAAAGGAAATATCTAATTCAAATAATTCTCTTTTTGGAACTATGACCATGTACTACACACTAAGAAATGAAGGATATGGATGCGGTCATAATAGAGTTTATCGATTGATGTGTATCAATGATATCAAATCTTCTTATAGACGTAGACCCAGATATAAATACATCAAATCAAATGCAGAACATACTGCAGAAAATATTCTAAACAGAGATTTCAACACAACTGGTCCGAATCAAAAATGGTGTACGGATGTCACAGAAATTAAAGTTCCTGTGACTGGAGAAAAACTATTTATATCACCTATGATTGATCTATATGACAGATTTCCAGTCTCTTTAGAAGTATCCGATAAAAATGATACAATTTTAGTTAATCAGACATTAGATAATGCTCATGGTGCATATCCAGAAGCGACACCACTCATACATTCGGATAGAGGATTTGCCTATACAAGACAAGTATACAAATCTAAACTGGATGAATATGGTATGTCACAATCCATGTCTCGTGTTTCAAAATGCATTGATAATGGAGTATGTGAAGGTTTCCAAGGGCAATTTAAAGATATGTTGTTTATCTTATATCTAAACATATCTTCAAAGGATGAAATGAGAGAAGCCATCAAAGGGACATTAAATTATTATGTCAAGCATTATCCTCAAAAAAGGGCTAAAGGGTAAGAATTGTGGGTAAGTACAAAAAGAATCTTTAGAACAAAACGAAATTACGCAATATCCAATTATTCCAGCAGCAAAGTATGTAAGATACTGGAATGAAATTAAAACAAAGAAAATATGACAAAAAGAAATGATTATTGAAGAAATAAAAAACTACCCAAACCAATATAGAATGGGTTGTTGATCGATGAGATTTTTAAATATTTCCTTTGTCTACTTGACTAGGGATATATCAGGGTAACCTACTTTTTTTATTTAAGTAAAAAAGTTAGTAGATATTGAAAAATATTGACAAATTCATATAATATTTTATAATATTTCCTAGATTAAATAGGTATGTTGGGGTATTATGCTATCAGTGAGTTTTTGCTCATAATCTTAATCTTTTGATTAGGTAGATGGTATATTTGTCTTATGCTGGTTATTTATAGCGTATTAATTATATTAATATTCTGTTTAGCATGAAAATGATTTATAGGTGATGTGTGACATTATGGGAGGACTCATGGGGAAATTATTGATTGTTGGTGCTGGTGGACATGGAAGATGTTCTGCTGAAATCGCAAGAAGGATGAATAAATTTGATAAAATCTCTTTTATTGATGATAACTTATTAGAAGCAATAGGAAAAATTGATGAATTGGAGAAATTTGTTGGAGAGTATCAATGTGCTTTTGTAGCTATCGGAAATAATAAATTAAGAGAAAAAATATGTCATAATGTTAGAAAATTAGGATTTGAGTTAGTAAACTTAATTGATCCTTTATCTTTTCAATCTATTGATGCATCTTATGGAGAGGGGTGCATATTTTTCCCGTTTAGTGTTGTTGAATCCAATTCTAAATTAGGTGACGGTGTTATTGTTTGTGCAAATGTAGTGATAAATCATGATGCTATTGTTAATTCTTACTCTCTAATTAATTCAAATTCGACGATAAGGCCTAATGCTTGTTTGGGACAAAAAGTAAAAATTGGTAGTAATTATTTAGTTAAATTTGGAGAGATTATTAATGATGATGAGGAAGTGGGGAAATTTTGATGTATAGAAATTATATTAAAAGAATGATAGATCTTATTTTAAGTAGCATAGGAATTGTTGTTTTAATTCCGTTTTGGATAGTAATAGGAATAGCAATAAAAATGGATGATCCAGGACCGATATTTTTTAAACAAAAAAGAATTGCAAAAGATAAAAATGGAGAAAAACAATTTTTTCAAATATATAAATATAGAAGTATGAAAATGTGTACTCCTCATGATACACCTACACATTTATTAGAAAATCCTGAACAATATATAACAAGAGTTGGAGGATTTTTAAGAAAAACAAGTTTAGATGAACTACCTCAAATCTTTAATATATGGAAAGGTGAAATGTCAATTATTGGACCTAGACCAGCATTGTGGAATCAAGATGATTTATATGAAGAAAGAGCAAAGTACAATGCTAATGATGTTCTTCCAGGATTAACAGGTTGGGCTCAAATCAATGGTAGAGATGAATTAGAAATAGATGTTAAAGCTAAACTTGACGGTGTGTATGTAAAAAAATGTAGCTTTGTAATGGATGTAAAATGTTTTCTTGGAACTATATTTAGTGTTTTGAAAAGCGATGGTGTTGTTGAAGGTGGAACCGGAATGATGAATAAAAGCGAGGTGAATAAGTAATGAAAAAGGTACTTATTACGGGAGCAAATTCTTATATAGGTGTAAATGTTGAAAAATGGCTAGCCCAATGGCCGGATAAATATCATGTAGAAACAATAGATATGATTGATGGCAATTGGAAAAATAAAAGCTTTGAAGGTTATGATTGTATTTATCATGTAGTTGGAATTGCTCATTCTGACAATGGGAAAATTAGTGTAGAAAAAGAAGAATTATATAGATCGGTTAATACTGATTTAACATTGGAAGTTGCAAAAAAAGCAGAAAAAGAAGGAGTTAAACAATTCATATTCATGTCATCTGCTATAATCTATGGAAAAAGTGCACCATTAGGTAAAACTAAGATGATTACTAAAGATACTGTGCCAACTCCAGACAATTGCTATTCTGATTCTAAATGGCAAGCTGAGTTAGGATTGAGAAATATAGGTGGGAATATGAAAATTTGTATTCTTCGTCCACCAATGATTTATGGTAAAGGTAGCAAAGGAAATTATCCTATTCTTGCTAAATTAGCAAGAAAACTTCCTATATTTCCTAAGGTAAATAATTGTAGAAGTATGCTTTATATTGAAAATTTATGTGAATTTGTTAGATTGTTGATTGATAATGAAGAGTTTGGAATATTTTGGCCACAGAATAGCGAGTACAGCAATACGAGTGAACTTGTAAAGATGATTGCTGAGGTACATGGAAAGAAGATTAGGATTGTTCGTGGTTTCGGTTGGGCACTAAGAATTATGAGATATGTAACTGGACTCGTTGATAAGGCATTTGGTAGTTTGAGTTACGAAGCTGGAATGAGTGAATATAAGGATAAAAGCGGTAAGGCTGTGAACTATAGAAAAGTAGGGCTGGAAGAGAGCATTAGAAGGACGGAGATATAATATGGAAAGATACAGCGTATTAATGTCTGTATATGCAAAAGAACATGTGGATTATTTGAAAATGTCGATTGATAGTATTTTAAATCAAACTATTCGGCCTGATCAAGTTGTAATAGTTAAGGATGGTCCGCTAACAGATGCGTTAGAGCACACAATAGAAAATTATAAGAAGCAATACAATGATATTTTTACTATAGTTAAATTGGAAGAAAATGGTGGATTGGCAAAAGCATTGAATACTGGCCTTCAATATTGTAGAAATGAACTTATTGCAAGAATGGATACAGATGATATATCCTTGCCAGAACGTTGTGAAAAACAGTTATTAGCATTTGAAAAAAATAATGATTTGTGTATGGTTGGAACTCAAATTAATGAGTTTGTAGATGACCCAAAGTGTGTTGTTTCCTCAAGAATAGTTCCTACAACATTTAATGAAATAAAGCGTTTTGCTAGACGAAGAAGTCCTTTTAATCACCCTACTGTAATGTTTAAAAAATCGAAGATATTGGAACTGGGCGGATACAATGAATACGGAAGAAAAGAAGATTTAGATTTATTTATTAGGATGGTAAATCAAAACTACAATTCGATTAATTTGTCTGAATCATTATTACTTTATAGAATAAGTAAAGATAATTTAAAAAGACGAAAGACGTGGAAAAATTGTTCTGAATACATTGCAATTATGTATAAATTCTATAAAAAAGGATATTTGGGATTTAATGACTTAGTGTATGTTATTGTGGGACAGATACTGATGTATATTACCCCAGTTTTTATCACTAAATTATTGAACAATATTTTTTTAAGAAAAAAACCTAACGACAACATATAATCATAGGAAAATCTTATTGATTTTAAGCGTCTTGAGTTGGCATATTATTAAGACATTTATATTAATAGAAAAAAATGTTTACGAAGTAGATAGAAATGAGGAAAATAATGAATATTAATGAAACTTACATATTTCAATCGGACTCACCATTAATCAGTGTGATAATTCCTGTATATAATGTTGAACTTTATTTGGATAGGGCGGTGAAGAGTATACTATCACAAACCTATCAAAATTTAGAAATAATTTTGGTTGATGATGGTTCGACTGATAAATCGCCCCAAATGTGTGACAAATATAAGATGTGTGATAGACGAGTTCGAGTTGTACACAAAGAAAATGGGGGTCTCAGTTCTGCAAGAAATGCTGGATTAGATATTGCAAGAGGAAAATATATATCTTTTTTAGATAGTGATGATTGGGTTGCAAATGACTTATTTGAATATTGCCTATCTCTTATTGAATCAAAGCCAGTAGATATCGTACAATATGCAACTGTAATTACTTCTGTTGTAGGGCAAAGTGTGACAAATCAAGAAAAAATTCGTATATTACGCGGTAAAGATATTCTTGATTATTTGATGATACAATCAACAAAAAGCGATAGATATTATGCTGCTTGGAATTGTCTATATACAAGGGATATTATTGGTGAGCTTAGATTTCCTGTTGGAAGAATTAACGAAGACATTGTATGGAAATATCAGGTTCTAAGTAAAGCTAACATGATGATAGATTCAACTATTGTGAAGCATTATTATTATCGTAATGATGGTTCAATAACTAAATCTGGGCTAAAAAAACGTGATTTTGACTTAATGATAGCTGGGGAAGAAATAAAAAAATTATCATCGTGTGAGACGTATGGTAGAATCAGACAAATGGGTGCAGTAAAGTGTGCTAGAAGTAGTCTGTCTTTACTTTGTAAAATTGCGTATTATGGTATTTCTGATGAACAACTTAAAAAGAAAGAAATAGTTAAGGAACTGACAAAGCGTTTAAGGAAAGATTATTTTGTTTTAATTGTTGCTCCGATGGCTTTTAGTAGAAAAATATTAGCAACGTTGTTTTGTATTAATTATAAGATGACAGAATTAATTGTCTTTTTTGTAAAATGTTTTCAAAGGAGTAGTTGGTTATGAAAAAATTATTGATCGTTGGAGTTTCAAGCATTGTAGGTGGAATAGAAACATTGTTCCACAAGCTTTTTGAAGATGGTAGTGAAGTATTTGATATTACTTTTTTATGCATGGGTGAAAAGTGTGCTTATGCAGATGAATATATAGCAAAAGGGTATCATATAGATGTTATTCCGTCTAGAAAACAAAATCCATTGAGATTTTCTTCTAATGTGAAAACTTATTTTAAGGAGCATCCATGTTTTGACTATGTGTGGATTAATACTTCTTCAACAAGTATGTATCAATTTCAACTATATGGAAAAAAATATACTTCAGCAAAAATTATTACACATTCTCATGGCACTAAGTTTGAGCGTACAGGGAAATGGATTTTTCATTGTGCTAATCACGTTTTGGATATTTTGAACTATCGGAAGGTGATTGATAATACAGATCTATTTTTCTGTTGTTCCAAGGCAGCTGGGATTGCTCTATTTGGTAAGAAAAAAGAAAAGGATTTAATTATTATAAATAATGGCATCTCATGTGATCGTTTTGCGTTCCAAAAATCTTATGCAGACAATATTCGAAGAGAATTTGAAATAGATGATACGACTTTGTTAATAGGTGTAGTTGGCCGTTTATCAACACAAAAAAACCCTTTAAGAGTTGTGGAAATATTTAATACTGTGTTACTAAAAGAACCAAACGCAAAACTTTTATTCGTGGGAACAGGTGATTTAACATCTCGCGTTAAGGAAAGTGTTGCTCAGAAAGGAATTGAGGAGCATGTGATTTTTGCAGGATTGCGTTCGGATGTAAATCAAATTTACTCAGCATTGGATGTTTTGCTTATGCCCTCATTGTTCGAAGGCCTTCCATTAACTGCAATCGAGGCACAATGTGCGGGAGTGCCATGTGTTTTGTCTAGTGAAATCACAGACGAGGTTGCTGTTACGGATATTGTCCAATTTGTTGATTTAAAGTCCAATGATGATTTATGGGCTGAATTTGTTGTAAATAGTAAAAATGAGTTTGCTCGGGATAATTATTGCAATATACTAAAAGTAGCAGGATATGATTATTCAAATACAAAAAATATGATAGAGAGGTTGCTTGGGTGAAAGATGTATTGTATATGACTAATTCGATCAATCATAAAAAAGTAGATAATAGAGTACGTTTAGGAATCTGGTTTTTGTTTTTGGAAATTTCAATGTGTGTAGTAAACAATCATAAAGCACTGTTTATTGCTGATTATTATGTTTTCATAGTTCTTTATATTGCTGCAGAGTTATTTCGTAGAAGATTTAGGCTAGTGGTAAACAAGATGTTTATTCCGTTGTTTGTGATGCTAACAATGTCGGTTTTATTTATTAATAGTATAGATAGAGGAACATTACTGAGTTATGTTATATGGATTATGTTCATGATAATAGGATTGAATTCTAAACTAAATAGTAGAGAAATATGTCTTTTGAAGTGGGCATTTATTGTGGGATCCGCCATTATGGCTTATTTTGTAATTACACAGCAGCATCATTTTTATTACCCTGGTTCTTACCGATTTACAATACAGATGTTCAATAATATGGAAATTGACCCTAATTACCTTTCTGCATTTATGTATATTGGAGCTGTTTTTGCACTTGACTTCATATTGAATCAGAAAGTAAAAAAATATAAAATTGTTTTTATTTTACTCGAATTAATTATCTTGTTCGCAATCTTTATGGCAAGTTCACGAGCTGTTTTCGTTGCACTGTTGATAGCTGTGTTTGGTGTTGTGACAAATAGTAAAGGGAAGTTTAGAACACCGATACTTATATTATTGATAATAGTTTTTATTGCAATACTTCCAAACGTGCTTTCAGAAGAGTCGATAGCGCGCTTTGATTTTTCTTCTTTAAGAGATGAATCCAATGCTAAGAGGTTGAGCCATTGGGGGGCAGCTTTGCTTGCGTTTGTCAAGAATCCTATTTTGGGATATGGAGCAACGCATACCATGGATATTCTTACTCGCTATGCCGGGCATGTGAGTGATGCTCATAATACTTTATTTACGTTGTTATTGCATTTTGGTATAGTTGGTTTTGTGCCGATTTGTCTATTGTTTTTAAAGATTATTCGCAATTTAAGAAAGCAAAAACAACATGAAATGTTATTCTATTTCTTTGGCTATATTTTTATTAATCTAATTATTGCGAATCATTTGGGGATTTCCTTTTGGATTCCATTATTGTTGTTTTACCAAATGGGTTTGAAAAAGGAAAATATCCCAAATATTTGAGTATAAGGTTACTGTATGTTTAACTTTAAAATGTAAATTCGTTTAGAGAAGAACAGAAATTATGGAGACGAGGTAATGTGATGAATATGTTAAGTATAATTGTACCAGTATATAATGTTGAAAAATATATTGATCGGTGCATGGAGAATCTTTTACATCAGGAGATTGATAAATATGAAATTTTGCTCATTGATGATGGTTCTACGGACAAAAGTGGCGATATATGTGACAAGTATGCAAAAGAGAATAATTGTGTTCGGGTATTTCACATCGAGAATGGTGGAGTGTCAAATGCAAGAAATTTTGGTATAGAGAAAAGCACGGGTGAATATGTAGCTTTCGTTGATTCGGATGATGGTGTAGCTCCAAATATATTTGCTGAAATGCTAAGATTAGCGCGTGATTGGGATTACGATATTGTACAGTGTAATTTTATTGAATCGAAGTCTGCTCAATCAGAAGTTGTTCAGGTAGTT
Organism: Massilimicrobiota sp. An105; assembly: GCF_002161155.1. Classification (NCBI taxonomy): domain Bacteria; kingdom Bacillati; phylum Bacillota; class Erysipelotrichia; order Erysipelotrichales; family Erysipelotrichaceae; genus Massiliimicrobium; species Massilimicrobiota sp. An105. The sequence continues at coordinate 44,319 of NZ_NFLY01000012.1, read as the reverse complement.
GAAAAAGATCAGGTTATTGATGGCGGGATTGCTAGCATACGGTATATTTATTATCCCAAGTTGATTCACAACTCTGTTTGTACAAAAATATTCAAAAGATCTATGCTCAAAGAGATTAGATTTGATAATCAATTGAGTGTATCTGAGGATTTGAAATTTACATTTGAGTGTTGCATGCAGAGTAAAAAAATAATGCTTTCTCAGTTAGGTGGGTATATCTATTATATTAGAGATGATTCTGTAACACATCAAATTGTTAACGAAAAGCACTTGGACTGTTTCAAAATGAACGATTGGGCTTTAAAACAAGTCGGAGAATCGAAAGAATTAGTAGATATGATCAATAGTCTTGATCTGTATCAAGCAACGCAAATGTTTTATTCTGTATCCGTTCATAATTCGAATAAAAAATATTTGGATTATATCAAAAAAAGAATTCAAAGTAACCCAATGAAAGTTACTAGTGTGTTCGACAAAATTTTTGTTGCGTTGATAAATTTTAGTGTCCCATTAGCTGTTGTTGTGGCGAAAATATACTATACATTAAAGCATCTCAGAGATGGCAAAAGGACAAATGAAAAGTAGTACAGAAGGGATTGAAAAAATTATGAATGATTGTAAGATTTCTATTATAATTCCTGTTTATAATGTTGAATCATATATAAAACGATGTGTGGATAGTATCATAAATCAGACATATAAGAATATAGAGATAATCTTAGTGGATGATGGTTCAAGGGACAAAAGCGGAGATATATGTGATGAATTGGCCAAAACAGACACAAGGATTAAGGTACTGCATAAAAACAATGGTGGTTTATCAGAGGCTCGGAATTTTGGAGTGGAATGTTCAACCGGAGAGTTCATTACTTTCATCGATTCAGATGATTATGTATCTCATGATTATATAGAATATCTATATTCGTTAGTTTTCAATTGTAATGCTGACATAGCTACCATCTGTTTTTATCGTACTGAGAAGGATATTTTCGAAGGAAAAACAAACGATGCTTTACCTGAATTAACTGAAATGAGTGGTCGAGAGGCTTGCTGCAAACTGTTGGAACAGAAACTGTATTATGTTCCGTTAGTCATTGCTTGTGCGAAATTAATTCGAACGAGCATAGTGAGAAAATATCCATTTCCCGTTGGGAAAAAACATGAGGATGAGGCAACAACAGCAAAATTCTTATATTCTGCTGACAAGGTTGTTGTATCAAATAGGGAGTTGTATGCTTATTATCAAAATCCACACAGTATTACACATACTAAGGGTACTTTAAAAAATAATGATGCCATTTGGGCACTTTATCATCGAGCTCAGTTTTTTGATGCACTTTTGGAAAAAAAGTTGGCAAAAATGTCATATACTTTTCTATTTGATTATTTGGCTCGTGATTCTTTTATGTTTGATAGAAGATGTGATAAAGAAATACACGCTCTTGTAAAAGGGAAACAATTGACTTTTAGAGGAGAGCTATATCGATTAGGCTACAAGATATCTCCAAGGATATACATAGCAATACGACGTTTTTTATGATGATAAAGGAGAGATTAACAATGTGGATAATTAGAATATTGCGAAGCCTTAAATGGCATTTTAAAATCTGGAGTTTGTTTCGAGTGAGAAAAGATCAGGAAAACGTAATAATTATGCTTGCAACACCAACACACGGTAATTTGGGTGATCAGGCAATAGTATATGCAGAACATCAATTTTTGGCAAAAAAAATTCCAAATAAAAAAATTATTGAAATTCCAAATAATTATTATGTTTCGTATCGACATATTGTGAAAAAGTTTGTTCATAACGATGATGTGATAATAATTGATGGAGGAGGAAATTTAGGTACACTTTGGAAACATGAAGATGATAAAATCACATCAATTATAGAAACTTTTTCTGAAAATAAAATTATAGTGTTCCCACAAACTTGTTTTTATGATGGGACAAAAGAAGGGCAGTTACGCAAAGAAAAAAATAGAATAGCATACCAAAAAGCATCAGATTTAACTGTAATGCTTAGAGATAGAGCATCATTTGATTTGTTTCAATCAATTTTTCCGTTTGTCAATGTAGTGTTTGTTCCAGATATAGTACTCTCGTTATCGCCAGCGGTACAACAAAAAAAACGTGATGGGATAATGATGTGCTTTCGCCAAGATAAAGAAAAAAATGTTAGTGAAATTAGTTTACAAAAAATTAAAGATATTTTTAAAGAAAAGAAATGTCGGGAGTTTACAACAATTGTTAATCATGATGTTGGATACAACACAAGAATATCAGAGCTTGAGGAAAAATGGAGTGAACTTGCTGGTGCCGAGCTTTTAATATGCGATAGACTCCATGCTATGGTATTTGCATTAATTACCAAAACACCATGCATTTGTTTCGATAATGTTAGTAAAAAAGTAAGTGGTACGTATGAATGGATAAAAGATGTACCATATATTTGTATCGTTAACACGGTTGATGAGATTGAAGATGCTATAGAAAAATTAGTAGACATGAATAATTATGAATGGAATTTCCAATATCCATTAGAAAAGTTATATGGTGTAGAATGGGATTCTAAGCAATGAAGTTAGATAATCAAAATAAGAAAACTATGCTAAGTTTAGCATCAAGTTTAATAGCAATGATATTGTCTATGGTTATTAGTTTTGTTTTGTCACCATATATTGTAAGTAACTTTGGTGAGGAGGCAAATGGTTTTACACAACTTGCAAATAATTTTATTAATTACGCGACTTTGATTACAGTTGCATTGAATTCTATGGCAGGTAGATTTATTACTGTTGCGTATTGTAAGAAACAGTTTGATGATTGCAGAAAATTTTATTCATCTGTTCTCGTGGGAAATATTATCATTATTGCTGTTTTATTAGTACCCGCTATGTTTTTTTCTATAAAGTTAGACAATTATTTGAATGTTGAAACGGCTGTTGTTAGCCATATAAAGTTATTATTTGCATTGGTATTTGCTAATTTCTTTGTTTCTCAAATCAATGGTGTTTTCTCTATAGCATTTTACGTCAAGAACGTACAATACTTACAAAATATAATTAATATGGTTCGTACAGTAGTAAATGCAGGAGGGTTGATAATTTTATTTACTGCCTTTTCGCCTAAGATTTATTATGTAAGTTTAGTAGCAGTTGTACTGTCGTGTGCTCTGTGCCCTGTATTTTTGATTTATAAGAAAAAAATAATGCCAGATATTTCTTTTGATATAAAATATTTCGATTTAAAGGCAGTATGGGTAATGGTATCATCTGGGGTGTGGAATACAGTTACACAATGCGGAAATTTGCTAATGACGGGATTAGATCTTTTGCTTTGTAATTTGTTTATCAGTCCAGTTCAAATGGGAGTTTTATCCATTGCTAAAACAATACCTAATACAATAATTCAGTTGGGAGCAACAGTAAACACAAATTTTTCACCAAACTTAACCATTGCATATGCAGAAGGGGATAAAAATAAAATAATATCTTCACTTCGTTACGCTATGAAGTGTTCAAGTATATTAACGTGTATTCCTATTGTAATTTTATGTGTTTACGGACTGGAATTTTATTCATTATGGGTTCCATCAATGGATGCATCACAATTAACAGTATTATCGTTCTTATCATGCATGATGCTTATTCCTTTTGCAGGTCCGCAGGTGTTGTTCAATGTATTTACTACTACAAATAGGTTGAAATTAAATTCTATTAGTGTTTTGTTAGGCGGTGTAGTTAATTTTGCAGTCGTTTTTTTATTACTTAAGTACACTGATTTAGGGTTAGTGGCAGTTACGGGGGGAAGTTCAGTAGTGAGCATAATAAGAAATCTTGTGATAACGGTTCCGTATTCAGCAAAATTACTTAATTTGAAATGGTACGTATTCTACCAAGATGTATTACAATCGTGTGTTTTGTCTGTGTTAGTTTTTGTAGTTTGTATGTTGGTAAAAAAAATTATTCAACCTAGTGGATGGTTTTTACTTATATGTTCAATTTTAGTGGCTGGTATTATAAGCGTGATTACTGCATTGATGGTAATACTGAATGCTTCTGAGCGTAAATTACTATGTAAAAAGATATTAAGGAGATGAAAATTATATGGATAAAATTAAAAAGATAGTATTATGTGCAATTCCTACATCAATCTGTAATTTCCGATGTAGATATTGCTATTTGACGCATCGAGATGAATATTATCAAGGAAAACAAGCGGATATTAAGTATTCGCCTGAATATATTGCAAAGGCTTTTTCGAAGGAGCGTATGGGTGGAGTGTGTTACTTTAATTTCTGTGCAGATGGAGAGACTTTGCTTACAAAGGATATTGACAAATACATCTATGAGATTGTCAAACTGGGGCATTATGCCGAGATTGTGACTAATATGACAATAACTCCTGTCTTGGAAAAAATCTTTGAGTGGGATAAGGAGCTTCTTGAAAGAGTTACGTTTAAATGTTCTTTTCATTATTTGCAATTGTTGGAAAAGGGCCTGTTAAATGTTTTTGCAGAGAATGTTAAACGAGCATGGTCATGTGGTTGTTCTGCAAATGTTGAAATTACCCCAGATGATGAGTTGATTCCTTATATTGATGATGTAAAAGAATTTTCAATGGAACACTTTGGTGCGTTACCTCAATTATCAATTGCACGTGACGATAAATCTGAACATGATTTCTTGACTTCAATGACAATAGATGAATATAAAAAGACTTGGGAGCAATTTGACAGTGAATTTTGGAAATTCAAAATGACAATATTTAATGAGAAGAGATATGAATATTGCTACGCAGGTGCGTGGTCAATGCTTGTAAATTTTGCAACCGGAGATACAACGCAATGCTATTGTGGTCGAGTTAGCTATAATGTATATGATGATATATCGAAACCAATCAAGTTTTATGCTATAGGGAAGTGCCGTGAAACTCACTGTTATAATGGACATGCGCTTTTAACACTTGGATGTATCCCAGGATTTACAGATGTGTGCTATGGTGATATTCGTGATAGGGAACGATTAGATGGTACACATTGGATACAACCTAAAATGAAGGCATTTCTGAATTCAAAATGTGAGGAGAGTAATGAGACATTTTCTAAAATGAAAAAGATTGTTAATGAAGGGAATATATATTTTGAAAAGTTTAAAGAAATCCTTCACAAATAATTTCTAATGGGCGCTGGATCTCGCTTGTAAAGTAAAGCAATATCCGAACTTTATTCGGGATTTTTAGTTTTTTTTTGAATAGAGTTTGATGCTAGAATAAAAAATAGACTAGTCAAATGGAAGAAAAGCAATTCATATGGTACAATGTTATAAGCTTAAATCGAAAATTAGAGAGAAGAATATGACAATGAAAAAAAACAGCATTTGCAGATGAATTTAGACAAGGAGTCGTACAATATGTAATTGATCGTCCTGAAGAATCTAAAATTTTTCATTGCTAAACAATTTGGTATAGCTGATAGTATTTCCATAAATGAATCAAAGAAGCTCGATGGCATCATTCATTCTCGTGGTAGTGATAATTACGCTAATGATGAAGCAAAAGGAATTGCTCGTTTAAAAAAAGAACTTAAAGATACCCAAGATTCCTTATATGTCTTAAAAAAGGCTATTGGCATACTTGGAAAATAAATAAGCAAGATTTATATAAACAAGTTAAACAAAAAGCTTTGAATGATAAATCAGTTTCTATTTCCGGTATGCTAAAAAATTAAAATTAAGTAAATCAGGATTTTGTGCTTATTTAAATAGAAAAGTATAAAGAAAAAAATTAGAAAAGCTAAAGCAACAATCCGAATCAAGGAAATATATAATGAATTAAAACAAATATATGGAGCACCTAAAATCACCAAGATACTTCAAAATGAAGGAGAAATAATAAGTGAAAGATATGTAAGTAATATAATGCGTGAAAATAAGATCAAAGCGCATTATATAAAACCATATACTATCACTACAAAAGATTGCGATTATACAAATAAATAAAAAAATATTTTGATTGACCATCAAGCACATGATGCAAAATATTGCTTAGATAATTCCAAAATATAAGATAATTTTTTTGAATTTACTGGGAATGATTTTCTAATAGAGTTTGCTATTTTATTTAATACATTATGACCTATTGTTTGCGTTTAAATCTCCACTCTTGTTCATGTAAAAATAAAGGTAATGCTTGTTTTGTTACACCATGGTAAATACCTTGTAATTAATCTTCTCTGATTTAAGTTGAATATCATTGGATAACTCACTAAACGTTGTCTTACCATCAGTGTTAAGAACTCTATCGTTAGACAGGTTTGCATTCATTTTAACAAATTTAGTCATATAGCACTTATTATCTGTAGGGATAACAGCTAATTTGATATATTTAGGATAGCTGTTTTCCTTATTTGTTGACAACATAACAAAAATGGACTGTTGATCAGTCGACAGTCCAGGTTTATTCGATGTTTTTGCACCAATATATGCTGTATCAGCCTCATAAAACAAACTATCAAGTATATGTTCGCTATTAGACAATGTCATCAATACACGACATTTTCTATATAGTTTAAGTGCGCTCTTATAGTTAATATCAAGCCAAGAAGTAAGTTCTCGTGCTGAGATACCTTTATTAGATGAAAAGAATAAATACATACCGAGTATCAATTTAAATAATGGCAATTTATTACCTTCAAAAATTGTATTAGAAAACAAATAATGTGTACATCCACATTTTTCACAATAGAAACCAGTTGGCCATTTAAGATTAAAGAAAAATGAAATACATGCATCTTCGTCATTACTGTATGTATTGATAATTTCAATCATAGAATCTTTTTTTGGTTTACGTTTATATGTTGCCATGATCATCACCTCTTGATGATATTTTAACATGAAAACGATACGTAAAATCTTTAAGATATAACAATAAATCCTATGTATTGGATTTATTGTGTGATTATGTTCTTTTCATAAAAAGTTTGAAGAACATGTGGGAAGTGGTCAATCAAAAAATATTTTGGATAGAGATTTTAATCCAAAATCACCTAATGAAACGTGGTGCACTGATATAACTTATATTTGGACCAATAATGATGGTTTTTTATATTTAAATAGTGTAATGGATCTTTATTCAAGAAAAATAATAGAATGGACACTAAGTAGAACATTGGAAGTAAGCGAAATATTAGAATGTGTAAAAAGGGCTAAAACAATCAGAAGTAGCGCAGATCCAGTTATTATTCAAAGTGATCGAGGAATACACTATACTTCAAATTATTATAAAGAATTAACTAAGGGATTGGTTTGCAGCTATTCTAGAAAAGGTAATCCTTGGGATAATGCTTGCATCGAATCATATCATTCATTACTTAAGAGAGAATGGTTAAATAGGCTTAACATCCAAGATTATGCACAGGCATATAGATTGGTATTTGAATATCTAGAAGGTTTTTATAATGCCAAAAGGATACATTCACATTGCAATTATCAATCAATTCGTTAACTAAATTTCTTATGTTTAATTAGTCTGAAATATTGACAGGCTACCAGGTATAAAAATATTGCAATATTTTTATACCTATTATATACTTACCATATATTCGTTTTCCGCTAATGAGGAAATCTAGGATAATAATTTAGAAGAATTAAAATCTTTTTACTCGTTTTAATATTTATATTGTAATGTTAATAGTAGCTTTTGTGATAATTAACATTATATTTGAATTTTGTATGATAATCTGATTGATGTGCTATTCTGTAGTAATAACTGCAGAATATTTTAATTATATAGAGGTATAGATATTTGATTTAATATTTGAGATGAACTATAGACAATTATATTTAATCAAAAATAACTTATTTTTCTTGTGATATTTTGTTTGGGCATACTTAAATACGGATGAAATCTTGTATTAGAGTTTTATGTTTTAAATTATATGTTATAAGAAGATAACTAATTTATTTTGTATATTTCATTTATTAAATGATTGTCAATTTATAGTAGTGTTTGTTAAAACGTGATATAAGAATTGTATATTATTTTGTCTAGCTAATAATTTACCTTTATTTAAGGTTTAGCTAGATGAATATTTTTAATAATTATACCATTGTAAAATCGTTATCATTATGCTTCAGTTTATTGAAATATTCAAACTATTATAAAATGATAATGGGTTGTAAAGACTGCATAAATCATGTATGATAGATTTGTTTATAATGAGAAAGGGAAATTAACTATGTTAAAAAAAATAATAAAAAACTTTGTGCAATGGAAAGTAATGTTAATAATTCAAATCATTATTTCAGTTATTTTTACAATTTTTTTAATACAATTAAATGTATTGCCATTATTATATAATGTTTTGATTATTATAGCTGAAATGTTATGTGCATTAGGTGTGTGTTTTCTTATAAAAAATGCTCAAAAAATTCGATTGATAATAGGACATGTATTAAGTATTTTAATTATTATTGTTTTGATTATGGGATGTTTTGTAGTTAATAAAGGACAGAGTACATTAAAGAATGTTACAAGTGATAATGTTCAAACAAATCGTATTTCATTATATGTGTTAGATGAAAGTTCATATAAGGAATTAAGTGATTTGAAAAATCAAAATATTGAAGCTAATGTTAATGATGAACATATGGCTGAAGCAATAGATGCATTAAATAAAGAAGTAAAACTTTCAATTCAAGGTCAAGAAGATTATGTACAGATGTCTAATGATTTATATGATCAAAAGACAGTTGGTATCTATATGAATGAAGCACAATCAGCATTGTTTGATGAAATTCATGAAGATTTTCATGAAAAGACAAGAGTTTTATATACATATGAAATTGAAGAAAAAGTTGAAGATTTTTCAAAAGATGTAAGTGTAACACAAAATACATTCAATGTTTTTATTAGTGGAATAGATACAACAGGTCCTGTTTCTACTGTATCTAGATCAGATGTCAATATGATTGTAACGGTAGATCCAACAAACAAAAAAATATTAATGACGAGTATTCCAAGAGATTATTATGTAACACTTGCAAATATGAGTAAAAAGGATAAATTGACACATGCAGGACTTGCAGGAGTTGAAAACTCAGTTAAGACTTTAGAAAATTTCTTAGATATTGATATTAACTATTATGCAAGAGTGAACTTTACTTCATTAATTCAAATGGTTGATGCACTTGGAGGAATAGAAGTATATTCAGATCAAGATATTCCAAAATTAGGAATTCATGAAGGTGTAAATCAGATGGATGGAAAAAAGGCATTATCTTTTTCTAGAGAAAGATATTCATATAAGAGTGGAGATAATCATCGTGTTCAAAATCAACAAAAAGTATTAGAAGCAATGCTTAATAAAATGATGTCACCAGCAATTATTACAAATTATTCATCTATATTAGAAAATATTAATGGTTCATTTGAAACAAACATGACTTCTCAAGAAATTACAAGTCTATTAAAGATGCAGTTAAGTGATATGGCTAAGTGGGACATCCAACAAATACAGTTAGAAGGACATGGAGCTATGATGACAGGTGGAGCTTATATGCCTAATCATAAATTATACTATATGATTCCTGATCAAAGTAGTGTTGATAAATGTGTATCAATAATTAAAGATATGGAAGATTAGGAGAATTATTATGGATAAATATCTTCATTATATTAAAACATCTATTCTAGCGAAAATAACATTTGTATTATTATTCCTTTTTGTAGTATTAGGATTATTTAGTTTGACACAAATCAGTATATATTTATCAACGATGTTATTTATTGTAAGTTTGATTGTATTTACTGTAATTGTTGTTTTATTAGCTTTAGCACATTATAAGATACCAAAAATAGCACTTGTTTTAGAAATTGTTCTAAATCTATGTTTAGGTGTTGTTATTTTTGGTATCAATAAAGTAAATACTTTTACAGATAAAGTAACTGATGTTAAAGAATTTGAAACAGTTGAAATTGTGGCTTTAAAAGATTCAGATATTACACAAGATCAATCTTTTTCTGATCTTATCTTGGCTTATAGCCAAGATGATAATCAGGCATATAAAAAATCAACAGAAATATTAAAAGAACATTCAAAGTCTGTAAAAAAAGAAAAACCATATCAAAACATGGAAAAAGCTTATAGTGATTTAAAAAATAAAAAAGTTGATCTTTTAGTTTTAACAAATATTGGAAAAAGTGATTTATCAGTAATAGATGAAAACTATAATCAAAATATTAAAGTTATATTATCAAAAGATTATGAAATAGAAGCAGCCAGTACAAAACAAGTAGATATTTCTAAAGAACCATTTACTATTTATTTCCAAGGATCAGACTTGTCTTCTGGAGATAATATCAATTCAACAGGAAGAGGAGATGTTAATATTTTATTAACAGTTAATCCTCAGACAAAAAAAGTCAATATGCAAGTCATACCAAGAGATTTATTTGTTTATATCCCATGTAAAGATGCAAGTAGTAAATTATCTTATAGTGGATGGTGGGGAGGTATTCAATCCTCTATTGCTAGTATTGAAGATGCTTTAGATATTGATATTAATTATTATGCAAAAATTAATTTTGATGGACTGACTGACCTTGTGGATGCTTTAGGTGGAGTTCAAGTCTATAGTCATTATACATATGATGCAGGTGGCTATCATTTTACAAAAGGATATAACGATGTGGATGGTGAAAAAGCTTTAATATTTGCAAGAGCAAGAAAAATGCTTCCTTTAAATGAAAGATCTAGAGGATATCAACAAATGGAGCTTATCAAAGGAATCTTTACAAAATTTGCTCAAGAGCCAACATATGATCATGCTATGAGTGTTATTGATTCTTTAGAAAACAATTTTACAACAAATCTTCCTAAAGAAGATTTTATCAAAGCTTATCAAATTGTAGTTGATTTATTACCTCAACTTCAAACAATGGAAAATCACTCTATTGAGGGAGAATACCAATGGCATTATGATGAAGTCAGAACAAATTATTATCAATATTACTTCTATCCTGCTGATGGTGAATTACAGGCAGTCAAAGAAAGAATTGATAGTGTTTTAAATGAACAATAAAAGAGAATATGTACAACAATCACTATGGAGATTTAATATCTGTAGTGATTTTTTTTATCTTATGAAATGAAGATTTTTGTTGTTTAATCATGAAATTTGTATAATAAGACAAGAAATGCTATATGCATGAGGTTTTTGTTTTATGATAGTAGTATCAAAGATATATCATTGATAATCAAAAATAAAGGAGAAGATTTATATGAAAAAAATAAGTGGAGAAGAATATGATGTTCAACAATTTCAAAATGTCTATAAGGATCATTGTACAAAACATCCTTCATATGACCAATTTAAAGAAAAACTTCATTTAACAGATAAAGAAGCGTAGGAAGTGTGGAATTTACTTACTCAAGGGGTCATGAGATAAGATGAGTTAAATAATGAAGCAGAGAAAATGTTTGATGTGAATGATCGATTTTGGAATAAATATTGCCAGGATGAAGAATAAAGACTTATATGCCAGAATATTTATCAGAATTTAGAAGATGACAAAAAACAGGAATATATCAGAACAGTGGTTAGAAATTCCAATGAATATTATTTACAGTTTGCTGATAAATTGGCAGAATCTCTTAATGTTTTATCTGAAACTGAATTAGCTTTATGGTCAGGTGGAAGAGATTTAAGTGATCAATATATTCATGAGCAAAGACCAGATTATGATTCTTTTTCTAGATTAAAAATGGAAATAGAAGACATTAAAAAACAAATTAGTGCTTATGATCAAGACATCAATAATATTCATCAGCAAATCAGTTTTGCTATCAAAGACATTACTTATCTGACAATCTTACAAAATCGTGTAGAAGATACACTTGCAAATAGTCAAAACATAGGTAAAGTCTTGCAGATGTTAGATAAAAGTCCACAAACTATCCACTATGATAAGGATGATATTTATTTTGATATGTTGGAGAAATGGAATCAGAGTCATGATATGAATGTTTTTCAAAACTATATTATGCAAAGTGAAAATGAATTTTTTTAGTGCATAATCAAAGATAACTATAAAGCAACCTTCATGCAATGGTTGCTTTTTGTTACAAGTTGAGTACAAGATGATCACTCTTATCAGCATATTCTCTACTGACTTGTAAATGTTCATTATTTGTCAATAATATCAATCGTTTCTTATCGCCAATAATTTTAATAGAGACAATGCTATTTTTGTTAACAAGTACAGAATGACTGATTCTATAAAAATCTTTACTTTTGATTTTTCTTTGAAATTCTTTTAATGATGTCATATGTAATATATATTGTTGATTTTGTGTATATGCAAATATTTTTCGATCAACGATTTCAATATAGAGAATGGAAATCAAAGGAATAGGATACATATTATTTTGATCATCGTAGACTTGAATGAGCTGAAAGGATTCTCGTATTTTTATTTTAAAGTTTTTACATATATTTTTATAGTTAGGATGAATAAATAATATAATTTCATTTCTAGAAATATTTCTGTCAAAATTAAAAGTAATTTTCATTTTTTCCCCCTTAAAATGATTTATATCATTTTAAGGGAATTCATGAGTTGTTTGATAAATCTATGAGTTTTTTGCACATTTCATGTTTATTTTACAAATTTTGGATATGGATATACAAAAAATCAAAAGTATTATTGATCAGATACTTTTATTGTCGATTTAGTTTTATAGATTTTGTCTCATATTGTACAAATAGAATAAGAGAATATCAAATAAAGATAAAAAGAAGACATTACTGCTACTAACCAAAGAAGTATATAATTTGGAAGATAAAAAAATGTTTGAAATAATTTCTATAATATAAAAAATTTTAGAAAAAGAATGAGATTAACTTTAGTTGGATTACTAAAATATAGGATATTTGTTAAAATGCTTTTTAAAGTGATTACGCAAAAAAAAACAAAGTACTACTTTGTATTGAACGTTGGTAAATGCCTTGAATTTTACGAATTTAAAATGATTATAAATAAGTGGAAAATAGCCATCAAGCATAAGTCGTTTTTTGGTGATGTTATATATCTACTATTTTTAATACTAAAGTGGGAAAGAAAAAATGTAGACTTCTTCATTTTTTAAAGCTTGTTTTTATTATAAATTTATAGGATGATAATAGCTAATTTATAGTTCGACTTTTATGATGTATAGGAAGGAGTTAAATATGTTTATGGTTCAAAAAAATATGTATTTTACAGTTTCTATACTTTCTTCTCAAAATGAAAAAGTATATGGAAACTTACATAGTTCATTATTAAAAAATAGTCTTGAATTTCATGATTTAACACAATTAGTATTGATAATGGATCAGTTGATAAGGGAATGGCATATTCTTGATTTGGAAAATATGAGAACATTTTTAACACAAAGCCAAAATATTGTAGAGAATTTATCTTATCAACAAATCAATCAAGATAATATAAAAGAGTATTTAAATGCTTTTTTATATTATCCTAAAGAAAGTCAAAATGTATTTTTGATTAAAGTGATGTATTATCAGAATTTTACATGGCAAGGAGAAGTTCAGTGGATTAATCAAGCTGAAACACAGTATTTTAGAAGCACTTTAGAATTATTGAAAATGATTAACTCTATTTTATAGTTTTTAATTATTATTTACATGATAAAATGTGTTATAAGTTTTCAAATAAAAAAACAAAACAGAAGAGCAATGTCATTAGGTTAAAGGGGTATTGGATTTAATGGTTAAGTTAAGGTACTGATTCAATTGAGAGGTAATCCAAAAAAATACAGGTTCGTGGAGATTTGGATTACCTTGATTTATAATCTTAACTTAATGACTTTGATGTACGACTAAGTCTTCAAGTAATTCTTTCATATTCATTATATATTCACGGAGAGTATTTAATATATTGACTTATCCTTTTTTAATACCTCTTTATAGAAAATAATATTATATGATTCATATTAAGAAATTCTTAAGAATAAATTTCTTGATATTTATGATAAAGATCATTATAATGCTATCAAGATAGGAGGGATATAATGAATCCCAAAGTAAAAGTAAGGTTAAGAATTATTGCAATATTAACAACATTAATATGGATGATTGTTATTTTTAGATTTTCAATGGATACGGGTGTTTCATCGCATGAATTGAGTGATTTTTGTGTACAGGTCTTTAATAAAGCTGTTTATCATTTTACAGGTAAAGATTTAAGAATATCTATTACACCTGAACATTATGCATTAATAGAATTGTTTTTTAGAAAACTGGCTCATATGAGTATCTATTTTATATTAAGTATAAACGTTATGATTGTTTTATTTACATTTAATATGAAAATGACATTAAGAATGTTTATATCAGCTTTATTTTGTTTTATTTATGCTTTATCTGATGAATTTCATCAGATGTTTGTAGATGGTAGAGGAGCCAGTTTTACAGACTGTTTAATTGATACAAGTGGAGCATTATTGGGTATCGTTGCAGCATTAATTATTTATTGTATTATGTATACAATCATGACAAAATATCAAAAAAATAAGGGTTTAATTAAAGGTGCATATGAAATTAATTAGGTAAGAATTATGTGATTCTTACCTTTTGTTTTTGTTATTTGACAGCTTGCATAATCAATAATAAAGTTATGAATTATGAAGATAGAAAAGTTGTTTTTATATAAAATAAATAAGTCAATATATAATCTGTTTTGTTCTTGAAAAATAAAATAAATAATTTTATTTTATTGATATATGAATGCTTCAAATGTTCAAATACGGGAAGATAATGAAGTAAAAGGTAAGTGAAAAATAGTGAAATTAATTCTCGGCAGGTAGTTAAAATATTATGTATCTTTCAAAATACATTTCTAAGGTGGTCATACGAGCAGTCACACAGAGATGTGAATTTATAATTTTGCATGCAAAAAGTTGACATTATCGTTCAATAGATTTTATAATAAAATTGAGTTCAAAAAGGGCTTAAAACTAATAAAAATGTAAGATTTTATACAAAAAATCATGTAAAAAATAACGCTCGAAAATGTTCAACTTTATCGTTCATTTTTTACTTTATATTGAGAGGAGTTGGGAAAATGTCATTTGTTACAAAAGATATGTATTTTATAATTGCAATATTTCCACATGAAAAATGTGAAATATGTGGAGATCTGCATAGCCCAGTTTTAAAGGAAAGCGTACAATTTCATGATTTAACAGAGTTAGTCCTTATTATGGACAAAATCATGCAAGATTTTAATATTCCAAAATATGATAAAAAAAATCGAAGCTTTGTCTCAGATTATAAATCAATCAATATTCCATTAGAATATCAAGATTTAAATTCAGGTAATTTTGAAAGATATTTGGATAAATCATTGAAATTTCCGATGGAAAGTCAAAACATTTTTACAGTTAAGGTTATGTATAGACAACATTGTACATGGCAAGGACAAATTGTTTGGATTGGACAAGATAAAGTGCGATTTTTTAGAAGCGATTTGGAGCTTATTGCATTGATTTATTCAACTTACAATGAAGATTATCAGTAATGTTTTCTTTCTTTGATGACTATTGTAGCTGTTTTTTTGATCATTCTATTTATGGGAGTAAAACTGTTAGGTGATAGTCTATAAGTTGTAACAAGTTGAAATATGATTTCTCATTATCAAAGGAGGGTTAATATGTGTATATGATAACTTTAATTGCAGAATTTATCATAAAAGTTATTTGAGTTGATTTGTGTTGACTCTTGTTTTTTTGATATTTGTTTGGTTAATGACATTCACAATGAGCATATATTCTACTCATGTTGTAAAATCTTTCAATATATTCAAATGCCAATTGATATGCTTTTCATAATTTCTAATCTTATAGAATTTTAACCATTCTCTCTTGATTAATGCATGAAATGATTCAAGATATACCCATGGTATCCCTTTTCTTGAATAGCCTCTTATAAATTCTTCTGTCATTTCTTGATATTGTATTGATGTATACTGTACAACTTTTATGAATTCAGGATATTGTGACATGCATGACAACCACTACATAAAGTATTACAGTTTCATGTGATAAGAATGGTTGCTCTGGTGATACTCTTTTTGGACTTGATTAAGTAAAAAAGCTTAATGGAGTCATTCACAAATATGTTGAGCGAACTTAGTTTGGGGCAAGAACTTGGTTAGTGAGAGGTATAACATTTATGAATAGAATAAGTTTGGAATCAGATTGTCAAAAAATCATCAAGTTGTTATATCTTTTGAGTTGGTCAAAAATAGGAAAATGAATAACTAAAATTTAAAATACATTCATTAAATAATCTTTGGTTGAAGTTAGTAGTGTTTTAAATATCAATGATTTAGAGAAAGGTATATCTAATGTATTTAAAGAAAATTATGTGTCATACTTAGCGGGAAACTATATCAAGAGTTGACAAAATAAATCAAAGTTTTTTAAAAGTGCTTTAAAATTATTTATTCGCAGTTATAAAGGAAAATAATTAAACAAAGGGGGAGAAAAATATTTCTGTTAAAAAAAATTTAATTTATCAAATGGGATATCAATTTTTTATGATGATGATTCCTTTTATTTTATCTCCATATTTAGCAAGAGTTTTTGGCCCTGAAAATATTGGAAGAACATCTTTTATATCTAATATTAATAATTATTTTATATTGTTTGCCTCTTTAGGAGTTTCTGTATATGGGAATAGAGAAATTGCATTTGTGAGAAATGATAAAAAAAAGCTTAGTCAAATTTTTATGGATATATTTTTTGTTCATTTTATTGTAGGAAGTCTAATATTCGTCATATATTTATTTTTTTGTTTTTATTACAAAAATGATCAAATTTTATATTTAATAAGTTCATTAAATATTTTAGCAACTATTGTTGATATTAGTTGGTTTTATGCAGGTATTGAAAAATTTAAAATTACTATTTTTAGAAATGTTTTGATGAAAGTATGTTGTATTATACTTATATTTTTATTTGTTCATAGCAATCTCGATATAGGATTATATTTATTTATTAATGCATCCACTTTATTAATAGGTCAACTATTAACATGGATAGCTTTAACCCAATATATAACATTTATTAAACCTGACCATAGAAAAATTTTGTATCATTTAAAACAAATGATAATACTATTTGTACCTATAGTGGCAATGAATATATATCATCAAATGGATAAAACGTTACTAGGTATTATGTCTACAAATGCAGAATTAGGATTTTATGTTTATGCCGAAAGAATTATTGCTATACCGGTTGCATTATTTAGTGTCGTTTCAACAGTTATGATGCCTAGAATATCACATGTTACGCATCAAAAGCAGTATGAGCAGCAGAATCAATATATAAATATAATGTTTAAATTAAATACATTTTTAAGTATAGGTTCTTTTTTTGGATTATTAGCCATAAGTCATATATTTGTTGAACTTTTTTTTGGAATAGATTTTTATAAAGTTTCTGACATAGTTAAATGTTTGTCTTTGACATTACCAATTATTGGTTTTTCTAATGTGATTGGAAATGGATATTTATTACCAAATAAAAAGGATAATATATGGATATTATCTTTAGTTGTAGGTGGAATTGTAAATTTGGTTGCAGATATGTTTTTAATCCGTTATTGGTATGCTCTAGGAGCAGCATGGGGAACTGTACTTGCAGAACTTTCTGTTTTGATTGTTCAATTTATACTATGTAAAAATAATTTTGAATGGAAAGTTGTATTTAAATATATTTTTAGAAATAATATTTCAGGAATAGTTATGTTTTTAATTGTTTATCAAATTTTATTCTATGGAGAGACTTGGCAATTTTTAATTTTATCAGTAAGTATAGGATTTATTGTTTATGCATTTCTTAGTTTTTTAATTTCAAAAATATTAAATAAGGAGGTATAAGATGAAAATAAAGTATAGTTTTATAATACCTGTTTATAATCGTGAAAAATATATAGATAGATGTTTAGATAGTATTCTTAAACAGAAGATATTTAATATTCCTTTTGAAGTTATTATTGTTGATGATGGATCGATTGATCAAACGGAGAAACATATTAGAAATTATTTATCACCTCATATTCACTATTTAAAAATTAAACATAGCGGACCTTATATTGCTAGAAAAATTGGTATAGAGAATGCTAAAGGGGAATATATATTATTTGTTGATTCAGATGACTGTATTACAGAGGAATATTTAAAGATTATAGATCAAAATATTAAAGATTATGATATTTTGGAATTTGGATTTTATAGTAAAGACGCCAAAAAAAATTTTTTACCTTATGACAATGATTCTTCTATTTATTTAAAGCATTTAGTTTCTTCGCGATATAAAGGGTATGGTGGTTCTTTATGCACACGTGCATTTCAATCAAATTTATTTAAAAAGTTTCTTTTAGAAAATTATCATTATTATTATATAGAGGATTATATGCTTCTGGTACATGTTTATCAACATGCTAAAAAAGTTGGGAATATTAAGCAAGTTTTATATCACATTTATCCATCAGATAATTCTCTTACACGATGTCAATTTGATGAGAGAAGATTTTCTACAATAGAGATAGAAGAAAAAATTTTGCAACTTTTAAAAGAATATAATCAACATTATGATATGAAAAAAGAAATTATGTATTCTAAATCTTTTGTATTACAAGAAGTATTAGTTTTGTCTTCGCATTTATATTTAAACAATTATAAGGTTTGGAATAAAAATAAAAATAGATTAAAAACATATGTTCATCAGTATAGTTCTTTTGCAGCGTTTTATTATCTATCTTGGAAGATGAAAATAGGCTATTTCATTTACATAATAAGTCCAACTCTTTTCTTTTTTATCTTTAAGCATTATATATTATTGAGAAAAATTCATCATGAAAAATAAGATACCTTTAATTAGTGTAATTGTCCCTGTATACAACGTTAAAGATTATTTAAAAGATTGTTTAAATTCTATTATATTACAATCTTATAGTCATATGGAAATTTTGCTTATAGATGACGGGAGTACGGATGGTAGTGGTGACATTTGTGATGAATATGCAAAAAAGGATTCTCGAATTAAAGTTTTCCATCAAAAAAATTTGGGTCTATCTGCTGCAAGGAATATGGGATTAAATCATATGAATGGTGAATATCTTACTTTTGTTGATTCTGATGATACTATTTCTAAGTTCTTTTTAGAATTATTATTGAAAGAAATATTAATGTATCAAGTAGATATGGTTGTATGTGATTATTTAAGATATGTTCATGATGATGAAATTATAGATCAATATATTGATTCATATCAATTATTCTTTTTAAGTGGTACCGATGTTTTAAAATCTTTAGGAAAATCATATCATTATTTATTTATACCATCATGGGGAAAATTATATCATAAAGATATATTTAAACATTTACGATTTAAAGAGGGAAAAATACATGAAGATGCTTTTATATTTCATTTGTTATATGAAAATGTGAATAGTATTTGTTGTTTAAATACTAAATTATATTTTTATAGATTATCATATATGAGTATAACGAGAATAAAGGGGATATATTATGATCATTTTGATATTATAGATGCATTAGAAAGTAGACTTCGTTTTTATCAACAAAAACAATGGGGTGAATGTGTAGATGCAACTATTAATGAGATTATTTATAAATTGATGAATGGTTATGATGATGAAAGATGGGATAAAAATTTCATTAAAGAGAAAATAAAATATTACAAAAAGAAGTATTCTAAAAAAAGAAATTTAAGATTATGTATTGAGTTGTTTTTATTTTCTATATCTCCAAATTTAAGAAAATATAGTATTTTACTTTTAAAATATATAAAAAAATTAATACATATTTTTAAAAGGTGAAATTTTGAAATGATATTTCAACAACTTTTGAAGAATACTTTGTTCTTTTCTACAATATCTGTAAGTCCTGTCTTTGGGAATTAACGTTAAAAAATAGTGTTAGTTTTAAGGATGATGAAACGGTGCTCATTTAAAATGATTAAGATAATTAGGTTAGTTATTTGTTATAGATTTTATATATTGATGATTTATAGTACAGAATTGTTTTGAGTTTAATAGAAATGATTATATGTAAGAATTTAAAATATGAGAAATAATATATGACCATTTGTATATGAAAATTGGAGAAGGAATTAAGTTGAATCTCAGTTACTCTCCAATTTTATTATAGAGATTATCTATTCTGATATTGAGTGGTTTTTATTGATTGTAAGTGAACTCAAGCACTTTGAAATTCTTATTTCATATATTAAATGAAAACATTATCATTAAGAATTCTCATCTGGTTTACTTTCTTTGATTTCCATATCAAACTCAATATAATTTGGATCGATTTGTAGATGAGGAATTGGAACAATTGTACGCAATGGGGCATCGATGTTTATATCTTTATTAATGATTGTTTCATCAGGATTCTCATTTTCTTTTGTATAATCAAATTGATCATTTCTGATTTCCTTTTGTTTTTCAAATTCAACTTCTTGAATGTATTCTGTTATCATTTGGTCAAACATTATTTTAGCGTCATCTTTAGCCTTTAATGGTTTACCAATCAATTCTTCCATATCCAGTCCTTTAAATTGACTATTTATTGACATTTTTCATTATCCTCTCATTACTTATACTTAAATATATTATAAACAATCAATGGATAGTAATCAAATATATTGAATATTTCAATAAGAGTTCCTTTGGCTTAGACATCATCACTTGTATAGATGAAACTAATATACTTGTGATAAAACTTTTAATAGTGATATAATAAAAATGATACTGAGGATGTGAGAAAAATGAACTATTATAAAACAGGTGAATTTGCTAAAAAAGCCAGTATATCTATAAGGACAGTTCGCTATTATGATAAAAAAGGATTGTTAAAACCATCATTAATTGATACTAATGGGTACCGTTTATATACTGATAAAGACTTTGAAAAGCTTCAAAAAATATTATCTTTAAAATATTTAGGATTTTCTTTAGATGATATTTTTGCAATGACAGCCAATGATAGTTATTTATCTTTGAAACAGTCCTTAGACTTACAAATGAAATTGATTCAACAAAAAATAGAAACATTGCAATCTATGCAATCTTTTTTACAGGAAGCACAAAATACTCTCATTCACAATGAAAAAATAGAATGGTCCGAGTTTATGAAGAATATCCAAATGGATGAAATGGAAAAAGAACTTGTAGAGCAGTATCGTAATGCGACAAATATAGATATTAGAATGAGGTTGCATGATAAATATTCTATAAATCCAATATCTTGGTTTCGTTGGTTGTTTTCTTATTATTGCTTACATGAAGACAGTTGTGTTTTAGAAATTGGTTGTGGGAATGGTCAATTATGGAAAGAAAATCAAGAATTGATTCAAGGACATATTGTTTTATCAGATATATCACAAGGCATGGTTGATGATGCTAAAAAGAATCTTGAAAATATATCAGATATCAATTATCAATGTTTCGATTGTTTAAATATCCCTTATCCAGATGAATCGTTTGATATAGTGATAGCAAATCATGTTTTTTTCTATTTGAAGGATTTAAATCAGGCATTGAAAGAGATTCAAAGAATTTTAAAACCAGGAGGTTATTTGTATTGCAGTACGTATGGTAGTCAACATATGAAAGAAATTACAGATTTGGTCAAAGAATATAACCCTAAGATTGTATTATCAAATAGACAATTATATGACGTATTTGGATTAGATAACGGTAAAGATATTCTATTGAAATATTTTACTGAAGTTAAACAAGAAAAATATGAAGATCATTTAGAAGTAGATAATATGGATGATATTGCTAATTACATTTTATCTTGTCATGGCAATCAAAGTGAGTATATTTCTAAAGATTATATGGCTTTTAAAAAATTCCTTGATCGTAAATTATCATCACATTCTCATTTCTATATTACAAAAGATGCTGGTATGTTTATTTGTCAAAAATAGGTATTGACCATGACGTAACGTCATGGTTTATATTTTATTTGTAGAAAACGGAGGAAAATGAATATGAAAGGAATTATTTTGGCAGGAGGAAGTGGGACAAGACTTTATCCTCTTACACAAGTGACAAGTAAACAATTATTACCTATTTATGACAAACCAATGATTTATTATCCATTAAGTATCTTGATGAATGCGGGGATTAAAGAAATCTTGATTATTTCTACTCCTGATGATACACCAAGATTTCAGGAGTTATTAGGAGATGGACATCAATTTGGAATTGAATTACAATATAAAGTACAACCTTCTCCTGATGGATTAGCTCAAGCATTTTTATTGGGTGAAGAATTTATTAATGGAGATAGCTGTGCTATGATTTTAGGAGATAACATTTTCCATGGTCATGGACTTACAAAACGCTTAAAACAGGCAGCATCTAAAACTTCTGGAGCGACTGTTTTTGGTTATTATGTGGATGATCCTGAAAGATTTGGGGTTGTTGAATTTGATGAAAATGGAAAAGCTATTTCTATTGAAGAAAAACCAGAACATCCAAAATCAAATTATGCTGTTACTGGTTTATATTTCTATGACAATAAAGTTGTAGAATATGCCAAACAGATTAAACCAAGTGATAGAGGAGAGTTGGAAATCACAGATTTAAATAAAATTTATTTAGAAAATGGTGATTTAGAAGTCACTTTATTAGGGCAAGGCTTTACATGGTTAGATACAGGAACACATGAATCATTAGTAGATGCAACAAACTTTGTAAAGACTGTAGAAACACATTCACATAGAAAGATTGCATGTCTAGAAGAAATTGCTTATCTAAATGGATGGATTTCAAAAGAAGAGTTAGAAAAAGCATGTGAACTTTATAAAAAGAATCAGTATGGAAAATATTTAAAAGATGTATTAGAAGGGAAGTATATTGATTAATGAAAGTTATTGAAACAAAAATACCAGGAGTTTTGATTATTGAAACAGATGTTTTTGGTGATCACAGAGGTTATTTTACAGAAACATATTCTAAACCAAAATACGAAAAGTTAGGAATCACAGTTGATTTTGTACAAGATAATATGTCATTTAGTGCACAAAAAGGAACATTAAGAGGATTACATTGGCAAAACCCTCCTTATGCACAATCAAAACTTGTATCTTGTACAAAAGGAAAAGTGATTGACGTTGCTGTGGATATTAGAAAAGGTAGTCCTACATATGGTGAATGGGTATCTGTTGAATTAAGTGCTGAAAATCATAGACAGTTCTTTATTCCACAGGGATTTGCTCATGGGTTCTTAACTTTAACAGATGATGTGGAATTTAGATATAAAGTGGATAATGTGTATAATAAAGAATCTGAAGGTGGTATGCGTTATGATGATCCTACTGTTCATGTGGATTGGGGAACATTATTAAATGGTATTGAACCTGTATTAAGTGAAAAAGATCAAACAGGACCAACTTTAGAAGAATCAAATAATCAATTTGTATATGAAGGAGAAGAAAAATAATGAAAATATTAGTCACAGGTGGAGCAGGATTTATTGGTGGAAACTTTGTTCATTATATGGTGAATAAATATCCTGAAGATATGATTGTGAATTTAGATTTATTAACTTATGCTGGTAACTTAGAAACATGTAAACCAGTAGAAGGAAAACCTAATTATAAGTTTGTCAAAGGTGATATTGCTGATAGAAAGTTTATCTTTGATTTATTTGAAAAAGAAAAGTTTGATGTTGTTGTGAACTTTGCAGCAGAATCACATGTTGATAGAAGTATTGAAGATCCTGAAAGTTTTGTCAGAACAAATGTTATGGGAACAACAACATTATTAGATGCATGTAATCAATATGGTATCAAAAGATATCATCAGGTATCGACTGATGAAGTCTATGGTGATTTGCCATTAGATAGACCAGACATGTTCTTTACAGAAGAAACACCATTACATACATCTAGTCCATATAGTTCATCTAAAGCAGCAGCAGATTTATTTGTACTAGCATACCATAGAACATATGGTTTACCAGTGACAATCAGCAGATGTTCTAATAACTATGGACCATATCATTTTCCAGAAAAACTTATTCCATTAATGATTTCAAGAGCGTTAGCTGATGAATCATTACCAGTTTATGGAACAGGAGAAAATGTCAGAGACTGGTTACATGTTTATGATCATTGTGTTGCTATTGATTTAATCATTAGAAAAGGAAGAGTTGGAGAAGTCTATAATGTAGGTGGACATAATGAAAGAACAAATCTTCAGGTTGTTAAAACAATCTTAAAAGCATTAGATAAACCAGAATCATTAATCAAGTATGTAGAAGATAGAAAAGGACATGATTTAAGATATGCGATTGATCCAACAAAATTGGAAACAGAACTTGGATGGAAACCAAAATATAATTTTGATACAGGAATTCAACAAACAATTCAATGGTATTTAGATAATAAGGAATGGTGGCAAAACATTCTTTCAGGAGAATATCAAAACTATTTCCAAAAAATGTATGTAGATAAAGGTAGAGTGGAAGAATAATTATTTTTATAAGGAAAAGAGGGTATTTAATCCCTCTTATCTTTTATGAATTATATCATGATTTTAATTTGGAGGGAGTTTAGATGGAGTTTAATTCTGTTCTATTTTTATTTGTATTTTTTCCATTAGTATTTATTAGCTATCAATTTGTCAAAGATAGCTTTAAAAATTTATGGCTATTATTGTTTAGTATGCTTTTTTATTCATGGACAAGTATGAAATGTTTAGCAATAATGCTTATTTTGACGATGATAAATTATTTGATTGGTTTATTTTTAAGCTCAAAATATAGAAAGATATTAGTTGTTTTGGGTATTTTAGTCAATGTAATGAGTCTTGGATATTTTAAATATACAAATTTCTTTATAGATAATATCAATAAATTATTTGGACAACAAATTGAGGCATTGGAAATATTGGTTCCATTAGGAATTTCATTTATTGTTTTTAAATCAATTTCATATTTATTAGATGTTTATTGGGGAAAAGTAGATGCGGAAAAGAATATTATCGATTTTTCACTATTTACTTTATTTTTTCCTCAAGTTTTATCAGGGCCAATTGTTAGATATATAGATATGAAAAATGAGTTAAAACATAGAAAAGAAAATATTGATGATATTAGATATGGAATTATGAGATTTGTTATTGGACTAGCCAAGAAAATATTTATAGCTAATAATCTAGGTATTCTAGTTGATTCAATATGGGCTATACCATCTAATGAATTGAGTACAATAGTGGCTTGGTTGGGAATGTTGGGTTATACACTACAGATTTATTATGATTTTTCTGGTTATAGCGATATGGCAGTAGGCTTAGCTAGTATGTTTGGTTTTCGTTTTAAAGAAAATTTTGATTATCCGTATTTATCAAAATCAATTACAGAATTTTGGAGAAGATGGCACATTTCATTATCTTCATGGTTTAAAGATTATATTTATATTCCTATAGGTGGTAATAGAACTGGAAATGTTTATTTTAACATTTTTGTAGTGTTTTTAATTACAGGAATATGGCATGGGAGTTCATGGCATTTTGTTCTATGGGGATTGTGGAATGGTTTGTTCAATATTTTAGAAAAATTTATTTCTACAAAAGGTTACAAAATGGGTACTGGTAATAAACTTCAAAAAATATGGAGTTGGATTTATACAATGATTGTAGTGAACATCGGATGGATTCTTTTTAGAGCTCCTGGATTAAGTAGTGCAGGTAAATATTTATTATCTGTTCTTAATATTAACTCTAATATAACCAGTGGATATAATTATTTATGGTATTTAGATGATTTTTATATTTTTATTTTTGTTTTAGGATTTTTGTTTTGTGTTCCATTTATTAAAAACAAATATAATGCTATAGCAAAACAAAATAGTACTGTGTCTCTTTTGCTAGAAAATGTAGCTATTTTATTGTTGCTAATTCTTTGCATAATAGGACTTGTATCATCTTCATATAGCTCATTTATTTATTTTAATTTTTAAGGAGGAGATTATATATGAAAAAAGCAATAAATTTTGTTTTGATAGTTGCGATGTTTATAATTCTATTTATTCCGTTATTTTATATAAATACTGTGAGTAATGCGATTTCATTAGCAGAAAACAGAACGCTTGCACAATTTCCTCATATATTTGATGAAAATGGTAATTATAATCATAACACAAAACCAGAATTTACAAGTTGGATTAATGATAATATAGGTTTTAGAGACCAAATGTTAAAATTTAATGCCGAATTTCAATATAAAGTATTTAATAGAATTTCAAGCAATAGTGTTATTTTAGGGAAAGAAGATTGGTTATTTTATAAGGGAGAAGGAAGCATTTCTATAAATGATTATCAGGCTAAATCGTTATTATCAGAAAATGAATTAGATATGATTTTAAAGAACGTTCAAGATTTAAATGATTGGTGCAATGAAAACAATATGGATTTTGTGTTGATGTTAATTCCAAATAAAGAATATATTTACAAGGAATATATACCCGATAGCATAGAAGAAATCAATGAGATAAAAAATATAGATTTAATAGTAAATTATATAAGAGAGAATAGTGATATTAAAGTTGTATATCCAAAAGAAATATTATTAGAAGGGAAAAATAATCATTCTGTCTTTTATAAATATGATACACATTGGAATCATTATGGTGCATATTTGGGATATGTTGATTTAATGAATACATTAAATATGTCTGTAAAATCTTTTGAATCGTACAATCCAAAAGAAGTATCTATAAATAGTGGTGATTTAGGAGGAATGGCAATACTTCAAGATGTATTAAAAAGTTATAAAGATTTACAGGTTTCAGATAGCAGTGAATGTATTTATGATGATCAAATGGGAAATGAATCATATCAAAAATATATAAACAATCAGGGTGAAAAAAATATCTTTTTTATGGGGGATTCTTTTAGAAATGCAATGAAACCTTATTTAAATGATACATTTAATCATTCAAATTACGTGCATAGATCCAGACAAAATTTTGATGATGCAGTTAGAGAAGATACAGATATATTTGTTTATCAAATGGTAGAACGATATGCAACAGGCCTTGTTAATCCCATTATAGATATGAATAATGAATAAATATATAAGAAAGGTAGTGAAAGTGTGAAAGTATTAGTAACTGGAGTTAAAGGACAATTAGGATATGACATTGTTAAAGAATGTCAATCAAGAAATATTGAGGCTATTGGTGTCGATATTGATGAAATGGATATCACAAATGCTTCGCAAGTTCATGATATTATTTGTAATGCACAGGTTGATGCAGTGATTCACTGCGCAGCATGGACAGCTGTAGATAAAGCAGAAGATGAAGTAGACATGTGTAGAAAAGTGAATAAGGATGGTACAGAAAACATTGCAAAAGTCTGTCAGCAATTAGATATTCCTCTTATGTATTTTTCTACTGATTATGTCTTTGATGGTCTAGGTGAAGAACCATGGCATGAATATGACAAAAGAAAACCTTTGAATGTTTATGGACAGACAAAATATGAAGGTGAATTAGTTGTTGAAAAATTGCCAAAGCATTTCATTATTCGTATTTCTTGGGTGTTTGGAGTCAATGGGAACAACTTTATTAAAACAATGTTACGTTTAGGAAAAGAAAGAGGAGAAGTCAGTGTTGTTGATGATCAGATTGGTTCACCAACATATACATATGATTTAGCTAAGTTATGTGTTGATATGATTCAAACGCAAGAATATGGAACATATCATGCAACAAATGAGGGGATCTGTTCATGGTATGAATTTGCTTGTGAAATTTTTAAACAGGCTAATATGAATGTCAAAGTCAATCCTGTAGACTCATCAGCTTTCCCAGTTAAAGCAACAAGACCAAAAAACAGTAGGATGTCTAAAAAAGAATTAGATAAACATGGTTTTAATAGATTACCTGCATGGCAGAATGCATTGAAAAGATATTTAAAGGAAATTTTATAAGGTATATAACAAAAAAGTTATATATCTTTTTTGTTATATATTGACAAAATGTTTCGGGGGGGGGGGAGGATAAATAAGTAAGATATCAAATAAATTAATGATAAAAATTGGAAATAGTATCTTTGATAAAAATGTTGACATTTTGGTTATATTGACATATTATGTTGATTACAAAAGGGAAAAATGATATACTGATTATATCTTAGTCATATAAAGGGAGAGGGAATATATGAAAGAAAATCTTTTTGCAGTATGTTTAATATGTATTGAGATAGCTTTCTTTTATTTACTTTATTATTTTGTCAATTTACCGTTATCTTTATATATTCAACTTGGCGTATTATGGCTAATTATTATGTTTGTAAGTAAACATTATAAAATTCAATCTACTCTTGTATGGGATGAAATTAGAAGTGATTTAAAAGCTTTTATATATTTTGTATTAATTGCTTTTGTTTTTGTATATCCAAAAACATATTTCTATTGGAAAATATTGGGAGTAGGTTTTTTTATGTCTATATTTGCTATTATTTTGAATAGAATGATACGTATTGTGTTTAGAAAACAGTTATCAAGGAAAACATTGATTATTGGGACAGGTAGTGAAGCATATCGTGTTGGGTGTATAGCCAATAATAATCGTTTTGCTTTGACTGAAGTATTGGGGTTTGTGAAAATCGATGATTCTATTGATGAAGAATTAAAAAAAGATTTGAGATATCCTATATATGATTATTATGAATTAAATGAATTATTGGATCAACATGTTGATCAAGTTATTATTGCATTGCCTGAGGCTTCTAAAGAGGAAATAGATGTCATTACAAGACATTTATTTGATAGAGTGCGTTATATTAAGATATTACCTCAATTAAATTTTACAATGACTTTTAATTCTAGAATTGATGATTTTGATGGAGAATTACTTATATCAACATCAAGAGGTAGATTAGGAATCTTTGGTAAAGTGTTAAAACGTATTATTGATGTTTGTGCAGGGTTGTGTGGTTGCTTGTTACTTATCCCATTAACTATATATGTTTCTAAAAAGAATAAGAAAAGCGGCGATACTGATCCAATTTTCTTTAAACAAAAGCGCATTGGTGAAAACGGAAAAGATATATATATTTATAAATATCGCTCAATGGTACCTAATGCTGAAAAAGTCTTAGAAGAATTAATGGAAAAAGATCCTGTTATTAGAGAAGAATATCTAACAAATAAAAAATTAGTTAATGATCCACGTATTACCGAAGTCGGACATTTTTTAAGAAAAACATCTTTAGATGAATTTCCACAGTTTATTAATGTCCTTAAAGGAGATATGAGTCTGGTTGGTCCAAGACCATATTTGCCTAGAGAAAAAGATGATATGGATATCTATTATCATTCTATTATCAAATGCAAACCTGGTATAACAGGAATGTGGCAAGCTAATGGTAGAAGTGATGTTGGTTTTATTGATAGATGTAAATTAGATGATTATTATTATAAAAACTGGAGTATTGGTTTAGATATTATTATTATTTATAAAACAATTAAGAGTGTGATTTATGGAAAAGGTGCTTTATAATATGTATCTATTTCGTAAAGTATGCTCATTTAGGAAAGGGAGATTATTTTGAAAGATATATTTATCATAGGTTCAAAAGGTATACCAGCAAATTATGGTGGTTTTGAAACTTTTGTCGATGAACTTGTTACAAGACAACAAAATAAAGATATTCAATATCATGTAGCATGTCTCAGTGACAATGATAAGGAAACTGAATATCATGGAGCACATTGTTTTAATGTTAAGGTTCCCAATATTGGTCCTGCAAAAGCTGTCTATTATGATGTTGCTGCACTAAAGTATTGTGTTCATTACATTCAACATAACCATATAGATAATGCTATTGTTTATATTCTTGCATGCAGAATTGGACCATTCGTTGGAAAATATGTCAGAAAACTTCATAAATTAAATTGTAAAGTTTATGTCAATCCTGATGGACATGAATGGAAACGAGCAAAATGGAATTACTTTATCAGAAAATACTGGAAACTATCAGAAAAGCTTATGGTCAAACATGCAGACTTATTGATTTGTGATTCTAAGAACATAGAAAAATATATTCAAGAAGATTATAAACAATATTCACCAAAAACAACATTCATTGCTTATGGAGCTGATACTTCTCAATCAGTTTTAAAGGATGATGATGAAAAACTATGGAATTGGTATAACGAAAAACAAGTGAGACCAAAAGAATATTATCTAGTTGTTGGAAGATTCGTGCCCGAAAACAACTATGAAACAATGATCAAAGAATACATGAAAAGTGATACAAATAAGGACTTTGTATTAATTACAAATGTAGAACAAAACAAGTTCTATGAAAGCTTGAAAAATGAAACACATTTTGATCAGGATAAAAGAATCAAGTTTGTCGGAACTGTCTATGATCAACAACTATTGAAGAAAATAAGAGAAAATGCCTATGGATATTTACATGGACATGAAGTAGGAGGAACAAATCCATCTTTACTAGAGGCACTAGCTACAACAGATTTAAATTTATTACTTGATGTAGGATTCAATAAAGAGGTAGGGGATGATGGAGCAGTTTATTGGAATAAAGAAAATGGTAATCTTTCTTCATTGATCAATAAATTAGAGAACATAGAACAATCTGAGCTTAAAGAATTATCAAGAAAAGCCAAGGAAAGAATAGACAATGAATATAGTTGGGATTTGATTGTCAGAAAGTATGAGGAGTTATGGAATGAATAACTTAAATATTCTACATTATACATTTGGTTTACCTCCCAAAGCTACTGGTGGATTACCTTTATATGTTAAAGATTTATCCGAATCACAAAAAAAAGCGGGCCATATTGTAAATATACTATTGCCAAAACAAAGAATTATTGGAAAAGATAAAATATATAAAAAAAATGGGATATATTATATAAATAACAGTTTACCAGTTTCTTCGGTTTTTGGAATGAAAAATCCAAATGATTATATGCGATCTTATTCTAAAGATGCTATATATAGTTTTCTAACATCAGTTCATCCTGATATCATACATATACATACATTGATGGGCTTACCTAAAGAATTTTTGGAGATAGCTAAAGATAAAAACATCAAGATCATATATACTACTCATGATTTCTATGGTCTATGTTTAAAATGTAATTTTATTGATGCAAATGGAAGAGTATGTGAAAATCATGATTGTGTAAAATGTACTAAATGTAATATGATAAATGGATTAGATAATAAAATTCCTTATTTAATAGCAACAAATTTCTACAGAAGATTTAAAAAAAATAAATTAATTAATTTTTTAAAAGTAAAATATCGCAATAGAAATATTGAATATGGGCATAGAAAAACTGTTGACAAACATAAAGTTACATCATTTGAAGTAAGCAAGTTCGAAGAACTACTATCTTACTATAGAACGATGTTTTCTATGATTGATAAATTTCATTTTAATAGTTCTTTAACAAAACAAGTTTTTGAAAGCTATTTATCAAATATTACAGGTAAAGTCATCTCTATTACATTGGAACATATAAAAGATTGTAGAAACTTGAAAAATAAAAAAATTGGTGACAAAATAATTTTTGGATATATAGGACGAACAGAGCCATATAAAGGTTTAGATATGCTGATGAATGCTTTAAAGAAAATTGACGATAAAGGTTATGATTTTGAGTGTTTGCTATATGGAGATGATTTCACACTTTATGATAATTTACTAAATGGAAAAATTAAAAATATGGGGATATATAAAAATAATGAGTTATTAAAAGTTTTTAATTCATTTGATGTATTAATTGTACCCAGTATTTGCAAGGAAACTTTTGGATTTATAGTTCTAGAGGCTTTATCATATGGAACTCCTGTAGTAGTTAGTGAAAATACTGGCAGTAAAGATCTAATTAAACACGATTTTGAAAAATATATAACTACTAATGATAGTATTATAGAAATTATATTAGAAATTATAAATAACTCTACGATAATAATAAAGTATAGCAACATGATAAAAAATATCGATATAGATTTTGATATTCACGAACACGAAAAAAAATTAACTGAACTATATTTAAATTTGTAAAAAATTAAATGGATATTCAAAATACTAGTAATGTTTTATCCATAAAGAGGAGGAAAATGGTTTGAAAAATAACTATATGGAATATATTGTGGCTTTATTTTATTCATTTCGACAAGCTGCAAAATTTTTATCAAAAAAATATTGGAATTTTTTGGGAGGTAATTTGGATTTGTTTTATATACCTGCTCTTTTCTATATAAACGATAATTATAAAGATAAAAAGAAAGTAATTCATATATTGAAGGTTATAAGTATTTTTATCATATATTCTATAATTCAAGTAATCTTTAATAAACACATATATATATTAAAATTAATAATTAATCTATTAAAAATATTTATATGCTATTTAGTTTTTTTATATGTTAAAGAAAACTACAAAAGGTTTAATTTATTTAAGATTACTCTATATACAACAATTATTATATTAATACTAACTTTATGTGCTTTTATTTTTAATAATTCTACATTTTTTTGGAGATTTAATGATGGGGTAAACTTATTCAGTTTAACTAGGTTGCAATTATTTTACTTAGAGCCTAGTGAGCTAGGTTTTCATTTAATGCCATTGATTTTTATTTTTGTGACAATTTTTCTAAAATCTAAAAGTTTAATAGTAAAAAATATCTCTGTTGTGTTTTTAGTTATTTTGTTAATTCCTCTTTATTTAGCAAAATCAATGGGAGCAATAGGTATTGGTTTGTTAAGTATTGTATTTATGGTGTTTTATGATTATTATCTTGAACCATCTATTTTTAAGAGAAACACAATTTTTATTTTGGTGATAGTAGGAATATTAACAATGTGGATTTTATATATTACCCATAATCCATTAATGGATAGATTAATATATACATTAAATGGAAATGATGGATCCAATAATTATAGAATAAGCGTAAGTTTAAATGTTTTAAAAGAAAGTTTTTTTGATTATAAAATGGTGGGTTGTGGTTTTGGAAATTTGCATACAGATTCATTCATTTCCAGATATACTTCACTAGGTCTAACTACAGTAGTTGTAAACTCGTTTATTTATTTCATTATTGAGACAGGAATATTTGGTATTTTAATAGTTGCTGGCATTATATTTATGCTTTATAAATATTCTTTAAAGAGCAAAAGCATCTTAAAATTTGGATTAACAACATTTATAGTATTTTATTCTTTTGTAGGAGGCCATTTCACAAGTGGTCTTACGTGGGCTTTTTATGGTTTAATAATTTCTGATTTAGATGATATACATATTTTGGATCAATGTAATTCTACAATTTTAAATATAAAAAATAGATTAAATATATTTTAATTATTTAAGTTTTTATTTCAATAGAAACCAAAAGAAACAATAAGAATGTGAAAGATTATTAGTTAATGTAAATTTTAAGATTAATAAAAATAAAAGGTACGAAATTTCAGTTAATTTTATGATGGAATAAAATGTTTAAAGTTGAGTTAGACATATGTTTTGACAATATTTAGAAAAAAATAATAAAAATTTGAGAGAGTATACTCGATTAGATAGTTTGAAACATAGAAGTACGGTGATATATATCATAGACTTACAAATAACTATATTTACGTTTTAAACACACTCTCATTAAGCATTATACTCAAAGTGCTAGAGATAATTACGCATGTTTAAAGTTTATATTTCGATATTTAGAATAAATATTTTTTAGATAAAAACACGAAAATCCATGAGATCAAAGATATTTTGGGCACCAATTATCACCGATTTTACAAGCAGAAAGGAATGATAAATTAATATGAAAAGTAATTATTTAGTAAGCATTGTTGTACCGATATATAATGTTGAAAAATATTTAGAACGTTGTCTCAATTCCCTAATTAATCAAACATATAAAAATATTGAGATACTTCTTATTAATGATGGATCTACAGATGAAAGTGAAAGTATATGTTTAAAATATATTAAAAAAGATTCTCGAATTAAATACTATAAAAAAGAGAATGGTGGATTATCTTCAGCACGTAACAAAGGAATTGCTGTTTCAATGGGTAAATATATATCTTTTATTGATTCAGATGATTATGTAAGAAATGACATGATTGAAACATTACTATATTATATGGTAAAAAATGATGCAGATATTGTTGAGTGTAACTACTATGAAGTAAGAATTAATGGTAAAATTACAGAAAAGAAAAAAAATTATGAAATAAAGTCATATAATAGTGGTGAAGCTATCAAATCATTGATAGATAACGAATCAATAACTCCAACTGCTTGGAATAAACTGTATAATCGTCAATTATTTAATAAAATAAAGTATACAGAGAATATCTTTCACGAAGATGAAGATATTATTATTAAATTGTTAATAGAATCTAAAAAAATCGTTTCAATTCCTGATTGTTTATACTTTTACATTACTAGAAATGGAAGTATTATTAATTCACCTTTGAAATTAAATCATTTTGATATAATTAAAATTATGCAAGATCGAATTCAGTTACTTAAGAATGAAGGAGTCGCGAGTGAATTAATTGATAAAACGAATGCAAGACTATCAAATATTTATAATGAGTTATATGCGAGAATTCTCCTTTCATTAGATGGCAAATTTGATAAAAAATTAGAATATATAAAAAATAAAAGGCATAAACAAATAAAAATGGTGTTATTAAGCAGTATTAAATTAAATAGGAAAATTCGATGTTTGATTTTTTATTTGATGCCTAAAATATCATATAAAATAACGATTAGAAGAAGATAAAAATTTATAAAATATATATTTTCATTTTTTAAAAAAAAAGTATTCAAATTCAACCTAGAAAATAATTTTTTAGATTACATATAAAGTTAATTGATTAGAGATGGAGAGATTTATGGATAAGATATCAGTTATTGTACCAATATATAATGTGGAAAAATATTTAGATAGATGTATTGAGTCATTAATAAACCAGAATTATAATAATCTAGAAATTATATTAATAAATGATGGATCAAGTGATTCAAGTAAAAATATTTGTCTAAATTGGAAAAATAAAAGTTCCAAAATAAAATATATAGAAAAAACAAATGGTGGACTATCTAGCGCAAGAAATGCCGGTTTGGATGTTGCAGATGGAAAATATATTTTATTTGTAGATAGTGATGATTACATAGAAAAAGATGCAATAAATACATTAATTAATAATATTGGAGAATATGATTGGTTAATATTTAATTATAATGAAATAAGATTATCACGCATGATAAAAAAATCTCAATTTCCAGAAGGAACATATAATATTTCTGATTTTAATGAAAAACTCAATTATATGCTGAACTGTTTCTTTAATAGAAAACATGGATGGGAAGCCTGGAATCGTTTATATAAAAGAAGTATTAT
The DNA here is from genome assembly GCF_002161155.1 of Massilimicrobiota sp. An105. NCBI lineage: Bacteria > Bacillati > Bacillota > Erysipelotrichia > Erysipelotrichales > Erysipelotrichaceae > Massiliimicrobium > Massilimicrobiota sp. An105. Next base: position 8,797 of record NZ_NFLY01000012.1, on the reverse strand, counting down.
AGAAGATAATAAATTGAGGTTTTATGATAACAAAATTATATTTGCTGAAGACATTGAATTTAATCTTCGCTATTTATATTATTGCAATGATATAAAAATTATTAAAGATACATTATATAATTATATAATTCGTGGTGACTCTATAATGGGTAAGAATAGATATACGAATAAATTAAATGAATTTACAAATTTGTCAAAAAATATATTTAATTTTTATTCAAAATATGAACAAAAATTATATCTTGAAAATTTTTATCTAATACACTTTGGCATAATTAGAACAGAATTACAAAGGATTTATCATAATAATCCATCAAATATAAAAAAATTTATTTTGAGCATAGAAGATTACGACTTTTTTAAAAATAATATAAATAAATTAGTAATTCACCTAATTAAAGTGAAAAAATATTACGGTATAAAAAATGTGATTTTAGTTATACTCACAAAGATAAAAAAATACTGTATTTGACTAGTTTTATGATATATCATCTCATAGAGAAAGAGGAAAAAAAATGAAGCAAAAAAAACAGACATTTATAAATTTAACTTCGACGATTATATCATTTTTAGTAACATTTTTTATTAGTTTTTTTCTTACACCAAGAATTTCAAATGTACTTCCAGGATCATATGGTTATGTAAAATTAGCAAATGATTTTGTTTCATACATTTCTATTATAACAATTGCTTTAAATTCAATGGCAAGCAGATTTATCACAATTGAATATAAGAGAGGGAATAAAGAGAAATCATCAAGCTATTATTCATCAGTATTTTATGCAAATATTTTTATATGCCTTATCTTATTAATTATTTCAATATTTGTGGTTATTAATTTAGAAAAATTAATTTCGGTTGAAAACTCATTGGTACCTGAAATAAAGAAATTATTTTTTGCAACTTTTATTGGTTTCATACTTGGTATTTTCGGGAGTACGTATTCCATTTTTACATTTGTTATTAACAGATTGGATATTAAGGCATATATTGATATTATATGTAATTCTGTAAGGATTATAATGGTCATTTTCTTCTTTTTTATAAAAGTTCCAAAAATATCTTATTTAGGCTATATAACAGTATTCATATCTTTTTTAACATTAATAATCCAGTTTTTTCTTAGTAGAAAATATCTACCAGATTTAACAATTAAAAGAGAATTATTTAAAATAAGAAGAGCATGTGAAATGATTAAATCAGGTATTTGGAATTCAATTGTTAAGTTAAGTCAAATTTTATTAGATGGTTTAGATTTAATAATATCAAATATATTTATATCTGCCAACGCAATGAATATTATGGCCTTTGCTAAGACATTACCTAGCTTTGTTGGTAATATGATTGTTACTATTGCAGGCGTATTTATTCCTAAAATGTTAGACAACTATGCACAAAAAAATAAAAAAGATTTATTTGAGCAGTCGTATCTTTATATGTTATATCTGTCGATATTTACGTCAATTTTTATTGGCGGACTAATAATATATTCTTTAGACTTTTATAAATTGTGGTTACCTGGTGAAAATATTAAGTTAATTACGATTATTACTATCATTAACATTATACCGTATATAATTTCATCTCCATTAAATATTGTGTTTAACTATTTCACGATATACAATCAGGTGAAGAAACAATCTATGGCTTTTTTGATTTCAGGTATCGCAAATACAATTATAGTATTTGTTACATTGGAAAATACAAAATTCGGGATTTATACAATTGCAGTTATTCCATCTGCTATATCAATATTAAGAAATATTATATATATTATTCCTGCAATAAAGAAAATGACACAATGTGATTATGGATTACTTATAAAACCTATTATTTACTGCACAATGAGCAGTTTTGCTTTTATGATTATTGGGTTGTTTTTAAAACAATATATCGTAATAAATAGTTGGGAAACATTAATATTATTAGCAAGTATAAATACGATGATATATTTAATGTTTATTTTTATACTTATTTATATTAAAAGGAGAAAAAAATGTCAAAAATTAGTTTAAAGTCAATTAGAGTTAATAAAAATTATATTGAATATGAATATGATAAATCAAAAGATTTAATGGATTACATTGATGATAATATACCTTTTTTTGTTGAGTATCAGACTGATATTAATTTTAAAGAAGTTCCTAACTCAATACTAGCAATTCCGTTTTTATTAAATTTTTTACCATTAGCATTAGTTACTGGTTCAAAAATTTATATTGATGAGATTGATCAAGATTTATACAATTCTCTACCAAATATGATTAATGAAATATGTAAAATATTTCCTGATGCAAACTTAAAATGTGACTATGTTTTTAAAAAAATATGCAAAAATAATTATTTACCTTCATCAAATTGTTGTGTTCTTTTTTCTGGTGGTGTAGATGCCATAACTACAGTAATAAGACATAAGGAAGAAAAACCTATTCTATTTAATGTGTGGGGTGCAGATATTAAGTTAGATGATAAAGAAAATCATAAATATATTGAAAAAAATTGTATTGATTTTGCAAATAAATTAAATTTGAATTTTGCAACTATCAAAAGTAGTTTAAGATACCATTTTAAAGAACCATTATTAAGTAAAATTTTTTATGATAGAATAAAAGAGACATGGTGGCAAGGAATGCAACACAGTATAGGGTTATTGTCATTACTAGCACCATATAATTATTTGATGCATACGCACACAAATTATATAGCTTCATCATTTACTTTAGATGATTATAGAAACAATATGAGAAGTTTATCTTATCCATTTGTAGATGAGAAATTTGTTGTTGGAAATACTAAAACTGTTCATGATGGATTTGAATTAAGTAGGCAGCAAAAAATTGATTATATAACAAGTAAAATAAAAGACATTAATTTAAATGTATGTTATTATCCTAAAGAAGGAAAAAATTGTAATCATTGTGAAAAATGTTATAGAACTATTATGGGAATTATTGCAACGAAAAACGACCCTAATAGATATGGGTTTATTGTTGACAAAGAGTTAATGGAGGAAATAAGGCTATTTTTGAAAAAAAATGTATTCACAGATGGTGTGTCTGTAGATTGGAAATTAACGCAAGATAGGTATAAAAAAGAAATAGACTTTTGGGAGAAGGCTGGTTTTGGATGGTTTATTAACGCAAAGTTTAAAACAGTTAAATTTAAAAAATTAAGAAAACTTTATAACAAGATAAGGAGATTAATTTAATGAAAATAGGAATATTGACAGTACATGATAGTATAGTAAATTATGGATCATTTCTACAAGCTGTTTCATTATATGAATTTCTTGAAAATGAAGGACATACTGCATATTTTATATATAAAGATAGTAAAGAATCTTTGCTAAAAAAATATTATTATAACAATCATCGAAATCCTATAAAAAAAATTAATACATACTTAACAGAATCATCAAAATTGAAAAAAAAATATAATTTGTTTTATAAAGAGTGGAAAAATTATAGATTATTGTATTATCAAGATATTCAAATATTAGATCTAGTTGTTTGTGGTAGTGATGAATTATGGAATATAAGAAACAAAGATGTTTATGATAATTATTATTATGGAGAATTTGTTCAAAGTATGCCCAAAATAGCTTATGCGATTAGTATAGGAGATTCCTCTAAAATAGATTTTATTAATAATAAAGATAAAGTAAAATTAATTAAAGAATTTAATTCCATTTCAGCCAGGGATATAAATACTAGTAATACTTTACAGGAATTCAATATTATAACAGCTGAGAATGTTTGTGATCCTACTGTTTTAAGAATACAATCTTTTTATAAGAATGTTACACCATGTACTGGTGAATATATTTTGGTATACTCATACGGATTTGATAAAAGAATCAGCAAACTAATAAAGAAATTTGCAACTAAGAATAATCTAAAAATAATTTCTCCACTAATGGATTGTTCTATAGCATCAGAGGTTCCTTATGTTTCTTGCTTAGAGTTTTTATCATTAATAAAAGGTGCAAAATATGTTATAACTTCAACTTTTCATGGAGCTCTGTTATCAGCGTTATTGAATGTAAATGTATCTGTCTATTGCACAAAATCTAAAACAAAAGAAATATTAAATAAATATAGATTAGCCCATAAAGAAATAACACTTAATATGAGTGACGAAGAATTTAAAGAAGTGTTAAATCGTCCAATAGACTATATAATAACTAATAAATATATTAATGAAGATAGAATTAAATCTCAAAAAATTCTAAGAAAGCAATTGGAGGAGATAACTCATGGTTAAAAGAATTTTAAACAAAATATTAGCTACTATAGTTCCTTTATCTGTTCACTACAATAATGAACGGTTAAGATTTTTAAAATACTCAATAATGAAGAAAGCTCAATCTGATAAAAATTATATTTTAACTAATTTAGCTATTCTTACACATGATATTGAGAAGGGAATGTCTTTAAAAAATCCTAGGAAAGGCTTCGGAAAGAAAAAAATTGAACAAATAATGCTTTTGTTAGATTTGTATTATAGAAAATACAAAGATAATAATTTTATAATTGAAAATGCCAATAAAATACTATTAACTTATTATGAAAATAAAGAATTATATAAATTTGATGAAGAGTTGTGTAAAAAATGTTTAGAGTTTACAAAATCAAATGAAAGTGATCTTGGAACTATAACTAAAAGCACTATAAATACAAAATTTACAAACTTTAGTGATTTTGCAAAAAGTAGACATAGTGTTAGATATTTCTTAGATAAGAGCATTGATATTGAATGTATAAGTAAAATTGTTGACATAGCTAAAAGTGCACCGAGTGCTTGCAACAGACAAAGTGTGCGAGTGATTGCGATAATAGACGATTCAAAAATCAATAAGATTTTGGAATTACATGGAGGAGCAAAGGGGTTTGAAAACTGTAAGGTATTATTTTTAATAACATCTATTATATCTAAATACACATATCAAGGTGAAACATCAACTCCATATATAGATGGTGGTATTTTTGAAATGAATTTATTATATGCTATGCATTCAGAAGGAGTTGGAAGTTGTCCTTTAATATGGAATGATAATGATGGCCGAGATAAAGCTTTAAGAGAAATTATTAGTATAAATGAAAATGAAATAGTAACAGGACTGATAGTTGGAGGTTATTATACAGATTACATAAAATATGCTGTATCAAAAAGATTGCCGACAAGTGAGATTCTAACTATAATTAAATAAAAAGAATATATAACCTGCCTTTAGAGGTTCTTGTATAAAATGTGTTGCGCGAAATGAATGGTAGTAAAAAGAAAGTTGTGTAATGAATATTCCGGGGTAACAGGGTTTATCCTCATATTTGCGTATATATTGTAGAATTCAATTTAATGGTAATTTAAAATCTGGTGTTGTGGATTCTAAAAAGTTTTAAAGTTCACACGTTGTGGTTTTGAAAAAAACTTTAAAGTAATTACGTTGTATTGATGAAACGACCTAAAGAGGCTCTGTGTCAAGAGTGGAGGATAAAGGAATAACTATTGAAAAATAGGAGTTCCTTTTTTTCTATCTTTGTAAGTGAAAGTGGTAAGCGTCAAATAATAAAGCCCTATAAATAATGCTGAAGAAACACTATAATAGGACTGTAATTATTTATTAGATTTCAGTTCATGACTAAAAGATCGTATTTCTACGATTTTTGAATATTCCACTCACCCTGACCAACTATTCCGATCAGATTGACCATGTATTCCGATAGGCCTGATCAAGAATCTATTTTATGATAATTCCGATGGCTGAGATCAATGATTCCGATAAAACTGATCAATTAAAATCCTGATTAGTTAATTAATAAGGTAATCTAAAATAACATGGGGTTTTGGGGTTTTAGATTCTAAATTAATACGGGAGGAACTACCTTCCCGTTTTTTAATACCTATAGTCGAGAATTTAGCATGTTTAATAGTAAGCGTAAAATGAAAAAGCCCTATTATCAATCAACGACATTGATTATAATTAGAGCTGTAATAAATTGACAATTTATATATGTATGAATTACAGTGAATATTTCACTTTAAAAATCGAATAGTATTACTTGTTTGATGGTAAGCGCCAAATAATAAAGTGTATTTAAAAAAGTCGATTAAACTGATAAGATAATGAAGATCAATTTAGTCGACTTTTATTTCAAATTCCTCTTTTATTTCTTCACTCCATGGTAAGAACCAATCTATTTTCTCTGGATGTTCAATTAAATCTTGTTGTGGTAAATAATCGAGGATAAATTCTATATAGCCATATGGATCCAGCTTGTTGGCTTTAGCTGTTTCGATTAGACTATATATTGCTGCACTTGCTTCGGCCCCTTTTGTTGATGTTGAAAATAACCAATTTTTTCTTCCAACTGTAAACGGTCTGATTGTTCGTTCATCTAATGAATTGGTCATTGGTATTAGACCATCTTCTAAAAATGTGCGCAATCCTCCCTCATAATTTAAGGCATATTGTATTGCCTTTCCTGTTTTTGACCCTGATAATACTTTATTTTGATTATCAGTGCACCATAAAAAGAAGTCATCTACTAATGGCTTTGATTTTTCCTGACGTATTTTTATCTTTTGCTCAGGTGTTAATGTCTCAATCTCTTTTTCTATCACAAATAGTTTAGCTATTTTTTCAAGCGCTATATTTGCTAGGCTACCTGATGTACTTTTCATATCTACTGGCAATGCATCATAGAACTTTCTTCTGGCATGTGCCCAACAGTATGCATTCGTTATGCCTTCTATATGGTTATATCCATAATATCCATCCGTAATGATGGTCCCATTAAATCCTTTCAAGAATTGCTGTGGATTCGTCGCTTTTCTATCAGGCTTATATTCAAATATTTTAATAGGTCGTTGACTTTCTTTGATATTTGAATATACCCACATATACGATTTAGAAGTCGCTTTCTTTCTTGGTTCATTCAACACTTGAACCGGTGTTTCATCACAATGTATATGTGATTCCTGTACCATCATTTCATGCATCCTATTCACTATAGGAATGAAATATTCCTTAGCGGCAATGATAATCCAGTTGGCCATTGTTGTTCTAGATAGTTCTAGTCCTAATCGTTTCCATTCTGATTCTTGTCTATATAACGGCATATGATTAACATATTTATCTATGATGACTTGTGACAGTACACTTGGTGATGTAAATGAATGTGGAATAACCGGCTTAGGTGTTCCTGCTTTAAACATTACACCTTTGCCTTTTTTTCTACAGCTACGACATTCATAGGTTTTTCTATAAATATCTTTTACATATAATTTTGCTGGTTCATAAACGACTTCATGTCTTACAAATTCTTCACCTACATAAGATAATTTAAAACCACATTCATCGCATATTCTTTCTCCTTCATCAATATCATAAACTTTTTTGACATGTTTAAGATTGTCCAATTTAATGTCGAGTGTACCTTTCTGTTTCTTTTTGGCTCTGGTATATGAAATATCTTCAAGCAGCTCTGGTTCACATTCATTTTCTGTTTCATCAAAAAGAGAAAGTTGATCTTTAGGATATGACATTTTCTCACTTTTAGTACCAAATAACTTTCTCTTTAAATAAGTATTTTCTTCACGTAAAAGATCATTATTATTTTTTAAATATTCATTGTCAGACTTTAGACTATCAATAGTATTGTTTAAAGATGCAATGATAGTATCTTGAGATGCAATCGTAGCTTTTAATTCCTCAATAGACTGTGATAGATCAGTGATTAATAAAGCTAAATCTTCAGCTGTATTTATTGTAGAATTCGCCATCAAAAGCACCTCCATTTCATGATTTTATTATACCACAAATAGGCATATACTTCTATGAAATGAAGGATTTACAATACAACTTGTGGATAACTCTTTTTAATGGTTTTAGGTTGTTCAATAGACAGTCCTTCAAGTAACCATCTGAATTGTTGAGGTGTGATTTCTCGAGCTTCAGATTCATTTCTGGGCCATTTGAATTTCCCATTTTCAAGTCTTTTATAAAGCAAGACAAATCCATCACCTTCCCAATACAGCGCCTTCATGATTCTTGAATTTCTTCCACAAAAAAGGAATACAGAATTAGAAAAGGGATCAAGATTAAAATTGTGTTGAACAATGGCAGATAAACCATCGATTTGTTTACGCATATCTGTATAGCCAACAGCTATGTAGATATGTTCAGCTTTTGAAATATCTCCAATCATAATAATGATTTCAAAAGAGGTTCAACAGATGAATAGGGAGTATTGGAATCAAGTTCTATTTTAATACCACCTTTGATAATCAATATTCTTTCATTATGACACTCCTGTTTGTCAACAGGGATAAAAGCAACCTCATTTTTAAGTTCAGTTTCATTGTTTATATGATCACACAAAATCATTTTAATCTTTTGCTGATATCTGTAATAAGTTGATACCTTAATATTGTTTCTTTCGCAAAAATCTTGAACAGACAAATCACTCTCTTTACATTCCTTGATTTTCAAATACCAGAACTTATATTTTTCATTTTGGGTTAATTCATGGATTGTCATATAGTCTCTCTTCCTTTCTTTATAATTCTTAGAGAATATAAAAACTATAATATAGTTTTGGTAGTCTCCATATTCCATATTATAGTTCATTGAGTTCTATATTTTTATCCACTATTTTATTTGGCGCTTACGTTTGATGTCGTCATCACACCTGTGTGATGACGATTTTTCTTTTATTTTTGTTTTTCTTTGTAAGCACTAAATAATAAAGTCTATTTGTAAAGTTGATTGAATTGATAAGATAGATCCTATAATTTA
>NZ_NFLY01000119.1:0-599 GCF_002161155.1 Massilimicrobiota sp. An105 | reverse complement strand
AGGGTATATGAGCATCCAAATGGTGAGGACTATAAGATAAGTGCATATACGATTGCAAGATGGTATCGAGCATATATGAAAAATGGCTTTGATGGATTGAAGCCACAGTCAAGAAGTGACAAGGCGACATATAGAAAGGTAGATGAGGATATCATGACTCAAATATCCTATTTAATTAAAGAATATCCTAGGCTACCCGCAACACTCGTTTATCAAAAGCTAAAAGATAATGGTACCATCAGGACAAAAGAAATATCCCTATCCACTGTCAACAGGGTCGTCAATCGACTCAAAAAAGAAGATACACCTACAAGAAACAGGGATATGCGAAGATATGAAAGAAAACATATCAATGAAGTCTGGTGTGGGGATTCGAGTGTAGGACCATACCTCAAAATTGATGGAAAAAAAGAGCGAACATATATTATCGCATTAATAGATGATGCCTCAAGATATATCGTTGGCATAGATATATTCTTAAATGATAATTACATAAATCTGATGAGTGTCATTAAAAGTGCGGTAAAAAAGCATGGAAAACCAAAGATATTTAACTTCGACAATGGTGCAAATTACAGATGCAATCAAATGACATTATT
>NZ_NFLY01000118.1:0-632 GCF_002161155.1 Massilimicrobiota sp. An105 | reverse complement strand
CAATTGTCCCAGTGACCAGCGGGGCTATGATTCCATATCGAAATAAAGCGATATCTGTTGATTTTTTTGCGTTCATTTGCCTTGTTCCTCCTTATACAGCTGCCATTGTATATGAAGTTTAAGGTCTTCGAAAGTCAGGCTATGTGGGTAGGGCTGTATAGAATATTTGGTGTGCATTTAATCTGCATAAACTGTCTTTTGAAATGAAAAAAGCACTGAAAAACCAGAGAACTATCTAATTGAATATTTTCAGATAGCAGTCTTTGTTTCCAATGCATCGTATACTGTTTCTTTATGTAAGAAATATTAGATTCATCTATATTTGGGTTCTCAATCATAAGCTGATTTAAATCCTGCATAGAATTTGAGCGAATAATGGATAGAGTGTCATGAAATAGAATTTGACTATAAGGAATAATGACAGATAGTAAAAATGCATGTGTATGATGACAATGCTTACATTTGAATCTTTGAATTTTAAGGGGAATGATGCCATCTGGTGTTTTTATTTTACGCGTATAAAAGCCATGCTTGATAAGATGTCCTTTGTGATGACATGAACATTCTAGAGAAGCGATATTAAGATCTTCAAGACATTCATTATAAAATGTTTGCATTTTAGAAAAGTTTTG
>NZ_NFLY01000117.1:0-640 GCF_002161155.1 Massilimicrobiota sp. An105 | reverse complement strand
TGACAGAAATAGATATCAATGATGAAGAAGCCCTTGATAATTATATGCCATGGTCAAAAGAATTGCCTGATAATACATATCTGACTAAAAAATCGTAGAGATACGATCTTTTAGTCGTGACCTGTAATGAGTATTTCACTGAAAAGATGACACTGTTTCACTCTTTTGATGACGTCATCACACTAGTGTGATGATAAAATAGTCATTATAGATTTGACCATAGTGGCATCTTTTTATTAACCCTTTTTTGTATTCTCATTGATTTGTCACCCTTTATATGAATAGTATATGAAGACGTTACTATTCTATCAAGTATGGTATCTGCTATTGATTATTCTGCTCAAGTTGACCAATTATTCCGATATTCCTAATCAACCAATATTGTTCCTAACATTCTGATTATTCTGACCAGTTATTCCGATGAATCTGATCAATAATGAAATTCTGATTTTACAGTAAGGTTATAGTTAAATCTATTTTATATAAAAATAAAACTGAAAGATTTATTTAAATCCTCCCGTTAAATTATAGGATCTATCTTATCAATTCAATCAACTTTACAAATAGACTTTATTATTTAGTGCTTACAAAGAAAAACAAAAATAAAAGAAAAATCGTCATCACACAGGTGTGATGACGA
>NZ_NFLY01000116.1:0-721 GCF_002161155.1 Massilimicrobiota sp. An105 | reverse complement strand
AAATAACAATCACAAAGGGCAATGAGACGGTTAGTTTCCTGAGAATGGAGTTTTTTAATCTGATAATGTCTGTGAACGAGAGCCTTAAGATCTTGATATCCATTTTTGTTTTCAAAGACGGAATCAGAAACATATCTGACATCATCATCAGTTCCAACGATGGTACTGATGGTTTGAGCATCCAAAGGATCAGATTTGGATATATTATGGCTTTCTCTCCATTTATTAACGAAATCAGTATTGAGCTGATGGATTTCTTCATCGCTATTACAGTTTTCTTTAATAAAGCTATAGACATTAGTAGAATAGATACCAGTGACCTCCAAAGCAAAATAAGTGTGAAGACAGTGTTGATCACTGGAATACTTTCTCACAGTATTTAAAAACTCAACAACATCAGATTTAATAAACTTAAAAGATAATTTTTTTCTAAGGAAACGGGGTTTGACTGATCTTAATTCAGGGACAGCCAGAATAGCAGCATCAGCCTTGCCTTTAGAGACATCAATGCCAACAAAAAGATTGTAATCGTAATTTTTCATAAAAAATGACCTTCTTTCTCAAGTATGTAAATGGTTTTGAATTGCACCTCTAAATCAAGGCAAACGCAACCTCGCAAATACGGAGACAAGTGAGAAACACTGCTGCAACAAACTCATTCGGGTATAAAGCACGCCTTGAACAGAGGATTAAGTCTTTTTGAAGCGGAACATAACGAGAT
>NZ_NFLY01000115.1:0-725 GCF_002161155.1 Massilimicrobiota sp. An105 | reverse complement strand
AATATGTTGATTATTTCAATCTTTCCAATTCTTTTGAATTTGATCTGTATGAACTGCTTTCTTCTCTGATCTATGCTCGTCTTGTGAATCCCTGCAGTAAACATAAAACTTTTCATGAAATTCTTCCTCAATTGAAAGATACCGCTCATTTTTCTTATGACCAGCTTCTAGACGGTCTTGCATTTATGGGCAATGATTATGGCAAGTTTATTGAGATTTTTAATGAACAGATGAAGAAAGTCTATAATATCAATACTTCAAAAACTTATTTTGACTGTACTAATTTCTATTTTGAAATTGACAGAGAAGATGATTTCAGACGTAAAGGTCCTTCAAAAGAAAATAGAAAAGATCCTATTGTTAGTTTGGGTCTATTGCTGGATGCCAATCAGATCCCTATTGGCATGAAGTTGTTTCCTGGCAATGAAAGTGAAAAGCCGATTTTAAGGGACGTGATTCAAGGCCCTAAAAAGAAAAATCAAATCACAGGAAAAACTATACCTGTAGCTGATAAAGGACTGAACTGTACTCAAAACATTGCTTTTTCTAAAGAAAATGGAGATGGTTATTTATTTTCTAAATCCGTCAAGACTCTACCTGAAAAAGAAAAAAGTGGGTATTATTAGATAATGAAGACTGGAAAGAAATAAAAAATGATGAGGGTGCATTATTATATAAATATAAGTCATGCATTGATAAATTTCCTTATCGTATAGAGATTGACG
>NZ_NFLY01000114.1:0-752 GCF_002161155.1 Massilimicrobiota sp. An105 | reverse complement strand
CATAAGGAACTGTCAGATGAATTTGATAGTTCCTTTTGCCCTCACTGCGGGCATGAGCACATCATTAGATATGGCAAGGATAAAAATGGAAATCAAAGATATTTATGCAAACATTGTCACAAGACTTTCTCGCCCATGACAGGAACTCTGTTTTCATATTCAAAGAAGGAAGCCTATCAATGGTATTTGTATATGGAATCACTCTTTCGTGGTGATACCATTGTGCAGTCTGCTCATATTGCAGGTATATGCGAACATACATCTCTTGTGTGGAGACATAAGATACTGAGTGTATGTGCTTCTCTCACGGCTGAAGATCGCATACTAGATGGAGTTGTTTACCTTGATGAAAAACTTTCAGATGTTAAACATCCTGGAATAACAGTTGAAGATAAAGAATCAAAGAAGAAAAGAGGAATCAGCAATCAGAAGAGAAACATTGTCTGTGCCATAGATGAACACAACAATAAAGTGATACAGGTATCAGAAAGAGGAAGAATACATACCAAGAATCTCTATGAAATATATAAAGACAAAATCCCTTCACAATGTACAGTTGTCAGTGACAGCCTTCGCTCATATCATGGACTGATGAAAAAGTTAGGGGTTAAATGGATTAAGATTCCATCAGGTAAGAAAGAAAAGGACGGATATACATTGGATAAGGTCAATAGATTGCATTCGTCTATTGAATTGTTTTTGCATGGATATAGAGGGATATCAGACAAGTATTTGAAGAACTACATTGGACT
>NZ_NFLY01000113.1:0-860 GCF_002161155.1 Massilimicrobiota sp. An105 | reverse complement strand
TTATAGCATGGTCTGCTTAATCCCGTATTGCAGTAAAAATCTATCTTAGTTGCACACATCGTCGCATCATGATCTATCTTAGAACAGCTGTTTCTATCATTTCCTATGATAAAAAGCCAGAATTCATATTCATCCAGCTTTGTATAATATCCAAGAAACAGGTCATACCATCTTTGAATTTCTGTCTTTCTTTTCCCTCTGCCATATACCATTTTTATATCATCATTAATCATCGTTTCCATAAGATACTGTACTATATAGCCTATCTCCTGTGCACAGTAAAAATAATGATATGGAAAGTCAAATCCTCTTTCCATGTTCATCTGAATGATTGAATCTGTTATCTTAGAAAACAGTTTCATTCTTGCATTGAGGATTCTTGCCTTATATACAAAAGAATATTTGTTTGCATTGGCTTCTATTTTGGTACCATCAATATATTGAATTGATTTGTCAACATTCATGAGATTACAGATATTGTTGACTATATCAAAAAAGATATGGTCAATATCATCAATAAGATAATTCTTCATGAGTCGTTCAAAAGTCATATGGCTAGGAGTTGCCTCCTGCATGATATACATAAATCTAATATCATGTTTGCATAAAGATTCTAGATTTCTTACATCACAGTCACTGACCATTCTTGCAAGGAGAACAGCCTTAAGAAGCAATACGTTATCATATCCCTTTCTACCACGACGCTCATCTCTTTTTAGATATTTCTTAAGATTCACTCCTTCCAGCGCCTTTAAGAAAGAAACAACCTCATCGTCAGGATTAATTTTTATACCCAAATCTAGTGGCAAAGATAACTGAATTGCGTTATAATTATCAGTGTAATTAGATTGCATAAAATT
>NZ_NFLY01000112.1:0-873 GCF_002161155.1 Massilimicrobiota sp. An105 | reverse complement strand
AAAAGATCCTATTGTTAGTTTGGGTCTATTGCTGGATGCCAATCAGATCCCTATTGGCATGAAGTTGTTTCCTGGCAATGAAAGTGAAAAGCCGATTTTAAGGGACGTGATTCAAGGCCTTAAAAAGAAAAATCAAATCGCAGGAAAAACTATACATGTAGCTGATAAAGGACTGAACTGTACTCAAAACATTGCTTTTTCTAAAGAAAATGGAGATGGTTATTTATTTTCTAAATCCGTCAAGACTCTACCTGAAAAAGAAAAAAAGTGGGTATTATTAGATAATGAAGACTGGAAAGAAATAAAAAATGATGAGGGTGCATTATTATATAAATATAAGTCATGCATTGATAAATTTCCTTATCGTATAGAGATTGACGGAAAAAAGAAGACAATATATTTTACTGAGAAACGAGTAGTGACTTATAATCCAAAACTTGCATCTAAAAAAAAATATGAAATCAATAGACAAGTTGAAAAAGCAAAAAAATTATGTTACAGCCAAGCAAAAAGATCTGAATATGGAGATCTGGGAAAATACGTTAATTTTACTGATGAAAATGGAGAAAAAGCAAAAGCAACAATCAATGAGGACATCATAAAAAAGGAACTTGAACTAGCAGGCTATAATCTATTGATTACATCAGAAACAGATATGAAATCAATAGACATCTATAATACCTATCATAATTTATGGAGAATAGAAGAATCATTTAGAATAATGAAATCCGATTTAGATGCCAGACCAGTATTTCTGCAAAAAGAAAACAGTATAAAAGGACATTTTTTGATATGTTATTTGACAGTGTTACTGGAAAGAATATTCCAGTTCAAAGTCTTGGATAACAAATACAGTACTCAGGAAATCATAAA
>NZ_NFLY01000111.1:0-907 GCF_002161155.1 Massilimicrobiota sp. An105 | reverse complement strand
TTCTATGTTCGTTAGAGTTATCAAAAATAATAAGGGTAAGAAAAATACCTGTTTTTGCGCACTCGTTGAATCCTATCGTGATTCTTCTGGCGTTCCTAAACATCGTGTCCTTATCAACTTTGGGCAGGTTGATGAGGAATCCGTTCCTTTTCTGAAGGCTGCTTTCGCCAAGAAAAAGCCTCGTCTTGTCTATGATGATGAATAATGTAGTTAAGTCTTCTCAGCTGGCTGCTATCTTCAGTGAGTTTAATGCTATCATTCATTCTGATATCACAAACAGACTCTGTCGCAAGAGAACACAGGACTTTACCAGAAATAGAAATATGAATTTCTATTCGCTCATCTATTACTTCATCTTCAGAAACAGAACCACAACCAATGCTGAACTCTCTCATTTTTATTCTTCCATAGATCGATTTGAGAAGAGAATAAGCAAGCAGGCTCTCAACAAGGCCATTAGAAAGCTGAATCCAAATGTTTTTTCATATCTCATCAATCGATTTTCAGCCATCTATTATACATCGTCGCTCCCTAAAAAATATAGAGGATATTTCCTGATTGCAGAAGATGGGACCTATATGGAAATCCCATACAATGTCTATAATATCTATGATTTTCATTTTGTGGAGAATCAACATATCATTGACATGTTCGATGTCAAAAAAGTCCAGTCCAAGGCCGGAGGACTCTATGATGTCCTTAATGGTCTGTTTATAGATTTTTCACTCAGGCCTGCACCATATTCAGAATTGCCTCTTGCGTTTTCTCATCTCTATCGAAGTCAAAGTATATTCAAGGGAAAGAATGTCATTTATCTTGCTGACAGATATTATGGATCAGCCGAAATCATATCCCACCTTGAGTGTATTGATTATCATTATATCATCAGAGGAAAAAGCAATTTCTA
>NZ_NFLY01000110.1:0-926 GCF_002161155.1 Massilimicrobiota sp. An105 | reverse complement strand
TTAATGCTTTTGACTTTAGTCAGTTGAGTACATGAAATGTACGAAACAAAAAACTACCTGCTATGCGGGTAGAGAGAGAAAAGTTATACAAAACAATCACCTTTCCGATTATAATGGAGTTGTTCAAGCTACCATTAATAAGAAAGGAAAGGTGATTGTTATGGCTAAGAAAGCATATTCTTTAGCACACACAAAATGGATGTGCAAATACCATATTGTGTTCACTCCTAAGTATAGACGAAAAATTATTTATAATCAATATCGAAAAGACTTAGGAGAAATATTAAGAACATTATGTAGATACAAAGGAGTAGAAATTATAGAGGGACATCTCATGAATGATCATGTACATATGTTAGTAATGATTCCACCAAAATATGCAGTGTCGGATTTTGTAGGATATCTAAAGGGAAAATCAGCATTGATGATGTTTGATCGACATGCAGATTTGAAATATAAATTTGGAAACAGGCATTTCTGGAGTGAAGGGTATTATGTCAGCACAGTCGGATTGAATGATGAGACAGTAGCGAAATACATACGCGAACAGGAGATGCATGATCAGGCAATGGACAAATTAAGTGTAAAAGAGTACGCAAATCCATTTTCGAAAGCAGAACAAGAAGCATTAAAAAGAACAAAGGAAAAGAAGGGAGCAAAAGGGAAGTAGAGAAAAAGTCCCTTTGAGGGACAGCGAGAGTCAAAAGCGGTAAGCTTGAACGAAGTGAAAGCAGCGCCTTGAGACGCGAGCAGGTAAGCGAGGCTTATAGCCTCAGAACAAACTACCCTTTTGAAGGGTAGTTTTGATTATAGTTTTCAAACACCGATTTAATTCCATATGCAATTCTAAGACTTATATCTAAATCTTCGAACACCTCGTATATTGCCTCTGTATTCCAGAATATATCCGTTGGGTGGGCAAGCCC
>NZ_NFLY01000011.1:0-63767 GCF_002161155.1 Massilimicrobiota sp. An105 | reverse complement strand
TTTCTGTCAAAGGATTGTACAGGAAATAAAGATTCCTAAAAAGGACAGAAACAAATATACATATCGGGTTAATTTTACAAAATCCATACATATCATCAGAGAGTTTCTAAGAAAAAAAGATGGAAAGAATCCACCTGTAGAGTATCTGATAGCTAAAGAGATTCTGCCAATTCGACCCAACAGAAAATACAAGCGACATGTCAACCCAAAGACTGTCGTATGCTTTAACTATAGATATAACTAACATAGTTTATTATATACCTTGACAGATGTAGATTCAAGACTACACTTTTTGAGCTTGAGTAAATATTAAAAACCAGGAAAAATATATTTCCATACAATTCCTGGTTAAATATTGTCATCTTAACTTAATGACATTGAAGTATTACCTTAGTTCTTTTACTGTATGACCATAGGTATTCATTTCTTTTTGAATTTGTTTTATATACATAATTTTTGCTTTTTGATATATATTTTTATCCTTTAATAATTGCTTGCAATAAGGATTTTTTTCACGTAAATAATACAAGTTAACCCAATGACATGAATAATCTTTTTGATTCATAGTTGGATATAGCCAATTTTCATGTAGTAAAATAGCATTTTTATATCCTTTTTTTGCTCTTTTTTGTTGAAGATAACTTTTTATATCTTCAAAAATAATTTCCGTATGTCCATCACTATAATAAATTTTAATATAATGATGAAATCTTTCAGCTAAAATGATAGTGTTATTTGACGGCAATAATTTCCACTTCTATAAGTGCGCCTTTTGGTAAGCTTCCTACTTCAATAGCACTTCTAGCAGGATAAGGCTCTACAAAATATTGAGCATAAATGCTATTAACAGTATTAAAATCTTTCATATCGTCTAAAAATACTGTTGTCTTTACAACATGAGAAAAATCTAAATTTTGACTTTCAAGTAATCCTTTGACATTATCTAAAGCCTGTTTTGTTTGTGCTTCGATTCCTTCTGGCATTTCACCAGTTTGAGGATTCAAAGGAATTTGACCAGAGAAGAAAATAATATCTCCTAAATCAATACCCTGACTATATGGTCCAATAGCTCCTGGTGCTTTATCCGTTGATATAACTTTTTTCATTATTATTACCTCCTATGTTGTTCAATATTATAACAAATTTTCATCATAGAAACTACTGTTTATATAAAATATTATTTTTAACTTTAAAAACAGAAAAACTTTATGTTTTCACATAAAGTTTTACGCTGTTGCTTTTTCTGTTTCTTCGATCATTTCTGGTTTCACCATTTTCATAGCTTTCATTGCTTCTCTTGCTTTATAGAAACCTTTGGCTATGTTCAATCCATGATCTCCAATTCTTTCAAAATCTGTAAGAATCTTTGTATAGACAACACTGTTCTCTGTTGTACATTTTTTATCTTTTAATCTCTTAAGCTGATTCACTGTAAACTGATGATGTGTCTTGTCTATGTTCTCTTCTATTACATCAACTTTGTCTACAATGCTACTGAACTCATCATAATTCATGATTCTCAGCTCATCTAGTATATTGACACAAAGACTGCTCATGATTCCAATCTCATCCATAGCTTCATGTGAGAATCGTCTGTCTTCACTTTGAAGTAGCTCAGCCCTTTGGGCTATGTTCACCGCATGATCTCCTATTCTTTCAATGTCTGATGATATCTTCATGAATAAACCAATGGCCTGTGATCCTTCTATTGGAAATTCTGTTGAAATCGCATTTGTTGTAAAGTCTACGATATTTTTATTCAAATAGTTAATATATTCTTCATTCTTTTGTAGCTTTTCATATTTGTCTTCCTTGAACTCTATCAAAAGTTCAAATGATTTGCGGACATTGTCTATTGCAACATCTAGCATGTTCTGTGTTTCATTGAACAACTGCGTATTCGCAATAGCACTTGTTCCAATATGATAGTCGTTTGTAAAAATACCAAAGTCTAAGTATTTTAACTGCATCTTTCCTTCCAATTCTGGCTTTTCTGGTAAAATAATGAATGATAAATCGACCAGTTTTGTTCCAATTGGTAACAAGATGATTGTTGTCACAACATTAAATACTGTATGTACATTGGCAATTTGTGCAGCAACATTTGTTGGTGTTAATGATGCCATAAACGCAGCAAATGGTGTTGTCATACTAATAATAACAAAGATAATTGTTCCTATAATATTGAATGATAAGTGAATAATTGTTGTTCGCTTTGCATTTCTATTTGTCCCTATTGATGCAAGAACAGCCGTAATACATGTTCCGATATTTTGTCCAAATAAAACATAAATAGCTGATGGTAAAGTTACAACTCCACTCATCGCTAACGCCTGTAAAATACCTACTGACGCTGATGATGACTGAATGATGGCAGTAAAGACTGCACCTACTAAAATACCAATCAATGGATTTTGGAAGTTTGCGACAATACTTGCAAATTCTGCAGACTCTCTTAATGGCGCCATTGCTGTTGACATCATTTCCATCCCCATAAATAAAATACCTAAACCAGCAATAATTTCACCAATTGCATCAAGTTTCTTGCTTTTGAAAAAGGCAATCAACACAACCCCAATAAAAGCAATAATAGGTGCTAAAGCTGTAATATCCAAGGCAATCAGCTGTCCTGTGATTGTTGTCCCAATATTGGCACCCATGATGACCCATACAGCATTTTTCAATTGCATAAGTCCTGCATTAACAAAGCCTACAACCATGACTGTTGTTGCTGATGAAGATTGAATAATCGCTGTTATCAGTGCTCCAACTGCAACCCCTAAAAAACGATTTGTTGTCAATTTTTCCAAAATTGACTTCATCTTATTCCCGGCAGCCAACTCTAAACCATTTGACATCATTGTCATCCCATAAAGGAATAAAGCCAACCCTCCAAGCAAAGAGAATATGTTTGTCAGTTCCATCATGTCCCTCCTATTTATACACAAGTAAAACTTAACATATTCCTAACATAATGTAAATATTTTTAACATAATCTTAACATTTCTATCGACATTTTTCATATATTTTCTAAATCATAAAGCTATATATTATATAGGTTCTTTTATCTCATAAATGTCTTTCGCTGCTAAGTTTTTGAGAAAAATATCACGATTTCACAAAAAATCTTTCAGCCAATTCTGGATACCCTATTTCTAACGCTTTTTGAAGTTGGTTCATTTCTTTATTGACTGCATTGATTTTTGCATATATCAATATCAAGATACATAATACAGCTACAAAACCAATGGAAAAAAGATAAACTATTAAGGCCTGTTGTTGAACTTTTGTTATTCCTAAACCACCTACGCCAACAATACATATTATCAAAATGATCATAGCACGTATCCATCCCTTTTGTTTAGCATCATGGTTTCTTTTTATAACTTGATACATAGAATGAATCTCATCTAATGTATATTCCCTATTTTTTATCTTTTCTAACATGGACTTAGGTAGTCCTTTATTATAAATAACACGATATTTCATTATCCCATCCCCTTTTATAACAATTATAACATATCCAAACTTTTCATGGTTAAAATATTAGATTGATTGATCAATTCATTGTAAAGCATAAATTATATAGTTTTTGTTTACGTAAAAAGGTAATGTTCATCATAGATGCCCATTACCTTCTCTATTTATTTCATTTTTGCAAGTTCACTTGCTTTACCAATATAAGAAGCTGGTGTCATATTCACTAAAGTTTCACGGTCTTCATCAGAAAGAATATCTAAACTTTCAGCAAATTTCAAAATATCTTCTTTAGAAATACTTTTTCCTCTTGTTAGAGCTTTTAAAGTATCATAAGCATCAGGCACACCATATTTTCTTAACATTGTTTGAATTGGTTCAGCTAAAACTTCCCATTTTTCATTAAGATCATATGCTAATTTTTCTTTATTCACTACACATTTAGCAAGTCCATTTAATGTTTCATTCATAGCCTGTAAAGAATATCCAAAAGCTAATCCTAAATTTCTTTGACTAGAAGAATCAGATAAATCTCTTTGCATACGAGATTTTGGTAACTTATTAGATAAAGCTACACAAATATGATTTGACATATCTGCATTGGCTTCACTGTTTTCAAAACGAATTGGATTCACTTTATGAGGCATTGTACTACTTCCTACTTCTCCTTGAACTGGAATCTGTTTAAAGTATTCCATAGAAATATAAAGCCACATATCAACATCTAAATCCATTAAAATATTATTGAAATGACGAATACCGTCTAAAATATGACAAGTATAATCATGACTTTCAATTTGTGTTGTTAATGGATTGAAAGTTAAACCTAAATATTCTTCAACAAATTTCTTAGCTTGTGCAGGCCAGTCAACATTTGGAAAAGCTGTTAAAATGGCACTATAATTTCCTGTTGCACCATTGAATTTTGCTTTAATCTGAATATTTTTAATATTTTCAATACTAGAAGCAAAACGATAAGCATAGACTTTAAATTCTTTACCAATTGTTGTTGGTGTCGCTGGTTGACCATGTGTATGTGCCAACATGGCATCATCACTATGTTCAATTGCCCATTTATTCATTGCATCTACAACTTCATTTGCTTTTTTTAACCAGACATCTTGTAAACCATGTTTAATCATACAAGCATAAGACGTATTATTGATATCTTCTGAAGTACAACCGATATGAACAAAGCTGATTAAATCATCGTAACCCATTTCTTTTAAAGTATTACCAATATAATATTCTACAGCTTTAACATCATGACGTGTTGAAGATTCAATCTCTTTAATTTTGGCAAAAGCTTCTTCATCAAAATGATTAGCTATATCTTCAATTTGTTTCATATTGGCTTGATCAAAGTTCTTTAAGATATCACTTTCAATATTTTCAATCAAGAACTTTAACCACTGAATTTCTACATATACACGATATTTAACTAAAGCATATTCACTAAAATATTGGGCAAAAGCATCTTTGACATTACTATAACGTCCATCTAAAGGACAAAGTGTCATACTTTCAAAAATTTGTCTTTCCATTTATTTACCACCTTTAAAATAATTTACACCTGCTTCAAATAATTTCTGATCCATTTCACCATAAATATTCTTATTTCTATTTTCACCTTGACGTTCACTATGAGCCATTTTTCCTAATACACGTCCATTACTTGAAACAATACCTTCAATAGCCATCATTGATCCATTAGGATTATATGGTGAAACCATAGTTGGCTGATTGTTTTCATCTACATATTGACTAAAAACCTGACCATTTTCAAATAATTGTTCAATGACTTCTTTTGGAGCAACAAAACGTCCTTCTCCATGAGAAATAGGAACAGTATGAATATCTCCTACATTCACACCTGTTAACCAAGGTGATTTTACAGAAGCAATTCTTGTATTCACCATCTGAGATAAGTGACGACCAATTGTATTGAATGTTAATGTTGGATCATTTTCATCCATATCTTTAATATGTCCATAAGGAAGTAATCCTAATTTCACTAATGCCTGGAATCCATTACAAATTCCAATCATCAATCCATCACGATTTTCTAATAAATCATCAATGGCAGCTTTTAGTTTTGGACTTCTTAAAACTGTCGCAATAAATTTACCAGATCCTTCTGGTTCATCACCAGCACTAAATCCACCAGGTAACATCATAATTTGTGATTGACGAATAGCCTTTTCTAATTCTTCAACAGAATCTTTCATTTCTTGAGCTGTTTTATTTCGCATCAAGACGAGTTGAACTGTTGCGCCAGCACGTTCAAAAGCACGTTTTGAATCATATTCACAGTTTGTTCCTGGGAATACTGGAATAACAACTTTGACTTCATCATATGTCTGTTTTGCTTTTAATTCACTTCTTTGATGACAGTCTTTCACAATCATATCACTTGTTGGAGCTTTTTCTGTTGTTGGATAAACATCATTTAAAACAGATTCATAAACTTGATAAGCTTCATCTAATGATAAAGTTTCATCACGATATATCATAACAGATGAATCAACTGTATGTCCAATAATTCTTGTATGTGGCAATGTCACAACTGAACCATTTTCAACTTCTAAGATGATATGTCCATAATCTTTTTGAACGAAGCTTTCTAATGCCAATTCATCATTCAATTGTACACCAATTGCATTTCCAAATGCCATTTTATAAACAGCTTCAATCACACCACCATCTTTGACAGTATAAGCACTATAAACCTGTTTATTTTTCATCAATTCCATAATACCATCATATTGTGCTTTTAAAGCATCAAAGTCAAAAATATGGAATTCATCTTTTGGTAACATCACTTCTACCAAAGTATGATGAGCTGCTTTTAATTCTGGTGTCATCACATCTTGCACATCTCCACCAGTAATCGCAAAAGAGACAAGTGTTGGTGGTACATGTATATCTTCAAATGAACCTGACATAGAATCTTTTCCTCCAATAGATGGAAGTTTCATCTCAGATTGAACACGATATGCACCAAGTAATGCTGCAAATGGTTTTCCCCATTTTTCTGGAATATCAAGTAATTTTTCAAAATATTCCTGGAAAGAGAAACGAATTGTATGATAATCTCCACCCATTGCGACAATTTTCGCAATAGATTCAACAATCGCATAAATAGAACCATGATAAGGTGACCATTTTGAAATGACAGGATTATAACCATAACTCATGATTGAACATGTTGTTGTTTCTTTTTGTAATACCGGAATTAAAGCGACCATACCTTCAGTTTCAGTTCTTAAAGTCTTTCCACCAAATGGTGATAAAACAGTTCCATTACCGATAGATGAGTCAAATCTTTCCACCAATCCTTTTTGGCTACAAACAGATAAACGACTTAACACATCTTTTGAAGTTTTGACAAATGATGTCTGTTTCACTTCATCAAAAGGTGTATGATCAAAATCAGGTAATTCAACATGAATATTCTGATAACGTGAAGCTCCATTCTTATCTAAGAAACCACGATCAATATCTACAACTGTCTGTCCCATATAAGACATTGTTAAACGGTTTTTGTCAGTGACTGTTGCGACTTTGACAACTTCAAGATTTTCCTGATCACAGGCAGCTTTAATAAAAGCTTCATCACGAGGATCAATCACAATAGCCATACGTTCCTGAGATTCAGAAATCGCTAATTCTGTTCCTGTTAAACCTTCATATTTCTTTAAGACAGCATCTAAATTGATTTCCAGTCCATCTGCCAATTCACCTACGGCTACACAGACTCCACCTGCCCCAAAGTCATTACAACGCACAATACGTTTTGACACTTCAGGATTTCTAAATAATCTTTGAATTTTTCTTTCTTCTACTGGATTTCCTTTTTGAACTTCAGCTCCAGCTGTTGTTGTGGTTTTTAATTCATGTGATTTTGATGAACCTGTCGCTCCACCAATACCATCACGACCAGTACGTCCACCAATCAATAAAACAATATGTCCTTTTAATGGTTCTAAACGTTTCACCTGATCTTTTGGTGCAGCTGCCACAACGGCACCAAGTTCCATACGTTTTGCAAGGAATCCATCATCATAAATTTCATGGACAAAACCAGTTGTTAAACCAATCTGGTTTCCATAGCTTGAAAAACCATGAGCTGCTTCCTGACAGATTTTACGTTGAGGAAGTTTTCCTTTCATTGTTTCGTCTAATGGCTGTCTTGGATCTCCAGCTCCTGTAATACGCATAGACTGGTAAACATAAGCACGTCCTGAAAGAGGATCACGAATGGCACCACCTAAACATGTTGCTGCCCCACCAAATGGTTCAATTTCTGTTGGATGGTTATGTGTTTCATTTTTAAACATCAATAGCCATTCTTCATCACCTTCATTGGTATGAACAGTCAATTCTACAGAACAGGCATTAATTTCTTTAGAAACTTCTAAATCATCTAAATAGCCTGTTTTTCTTAATTCTTTCATAGAAATCGTTGCTAAATCCATTAAAGTTAATGGACGATCTGTATTCACACCATAAACCAAATGACGTGATGTTTTATAATTTTCAACATCTTTTTCTAAAATTTCTTTAAATGCACCATTTTCAATGTCTAAATCTGTAATGATTGTCGCAAATGTTGTATGACGACAATGATCAGACCAATATGTATCTAATACCTTTAATTCAGTTTCTGTTGGATTACGTTTTTCTTCATTTTTAAAGTAATCTTGAGTGACTTTTAAATCATCTTCATTCATGGCCATACCATTATCTTGTATAAAGCGTTTCAATTCATCATCACTCATATCCATAAATCCATCAATAATTGGAACAGGGTTAATATGTACATCTTCATCATTCAAATGTTCTGGTTTATCTAATGAAGCCAAACGCTGATCTACTGGATTAATCAAATAATTTTGAATATCTTTGACATCATCATCAGATACCTGTCCTTCTAAAACAATTAATTTGGCACATTTGACCTTAACATTTTTTTCACCTGTTAAAACCTGAAAACATTGCTCACAGGCATCAGCTCTCTGGTCATATTGTCCAGGTAAAAATTCAATCGCAAAAGCTTTTTGATGTTCATTTAAAGGATAATCTTCCTGATAAATTTCATCAACCATAGGTTCACTTAAAATTGTTGGAATCCCTTGTTTAAGAACATCTTCACTGACACCTTGAAGATCATAACGATTCACAACATGAACACCTGTCACTGTTTCTATTTTTAATTGTGTCTGAATATTATTTAATAACTCATTTGCTTCAATAGCATATGCACTTTTCTTTTCAACATATACACGATAGACTTTACTCATCTTTTCACCTCAATTTAATCCAATATCTTTACGATAATATTTACCATCAAAATCAATAGTCTTGGCAGCCTGATAAACTTTATCACGTGTTTCCTCTAATGTTTGACCATAGGCACAAATATTTAAGACACGTCCTCCATTTGTTACAAGCTCACCATTTTGATTGATAGCAGTTCCAGCATGGAAAATCACGATATCTTCATCAACCTGATCAATACCCGTAATAACCTTGCCTTTTTCATAGCTTCCTGGATAACCCTGACTTGCCAAAACAAGACAGGCCACATGTTCGTCTTTCCATTGAATATCAATATCTTTTAATGTTTTTGTACTTACAGCATACATAATATCAAATAAATCTGTATCTAATCTTAAAAGAATAGATTGTGTTTCAGGATCTCCAAAGCGAACATTGAATTCAAGAACTTTTGGTTGATTATTTTCGATCATCAAACCAATAAAAACAACACCTCTATAATCCATATGATCAGCTTTTAAACCAGCCATAAATGGTTCTAGAACATCTTTTTTCAAAATCTCTTCCATTCCCTCTGGTAAGAAAGGATTTGGAGAAACAGTTCCCATACCACCTGTATTTGGTCCTTTATTTTCATCATAGATTTGTTTATGATCCTTAGCACTCACCATGGGAACGATTGTTTCACCATCAGTAAAACAAAGAAGCGAACATTCAAATCCAGTTAAGAATTCTTCTAAAACAACTGTTTTTCCAGCTCCGTCTAAAGCTCCTTCTATCATCATTTCCTGTAAAGCCAGCTTTGCTTGTGATTCATTTTCACAAATCACAACACCCTTACCAGCTGCCAATCCATCTGCTTTGACAACAACAGGATAATCAAATGAAGTTAAAGCTTCAATAGCCTCTTCATAAGAGTGAACTTCCTGATAGGCGGCAGTAGGAATATGATGTCTTTTCATAAAATCCTTAGAAAAAGCTTTACTTCCTTCCAAAGTTGCAGCCTGTTTCGTTGGGCCAAAAACTTTATGTCCATGACTTTCCAATAAATCAGCTAATCCCATGCATAAAGGCACTTCAGGTCCAATCACTGTAAAATCAATCGCATGTTCTTCAACAAATTTTAAAATACTATCTAAATCTTCTACATGACCAGGATGACAAGTTCCAATTTCAGCCATACCTGGATTTCCTGGTATAGCATGAATTTCATCAACTTTCTGGCTTTTATTTAAAGCATAAGCAATCGCATGTTCACGACCACCACTACCAATAACTAATACTTTCATGGTTTCCTCCTCTTATGATTTTGGATATACAACTTTAAATTTTTCACACACAACTAACATGTCCTTATGAAACTGCTGACCCATATTTTCCATTTCCTGTGTAAAAAAATCTGCATGTATTTTTCGCCAATAATCAAGCGTACGATCTCCCTCTCCCTCTAAATAAGCATGCTCATCATTCACTTGATCAAAGGGAATGATGGTAACTTCTGTCGTTTGAATGATACATACAGCATGATCTTGTTTATCTAAGATAATGCTGTAACTTCCAACCTGTGGTAGAGGTTCATCGTATTGGACATATATGGGATAAGCTGAAGATGTTGCTGTTTTGATTTTCAGCAATGTCAGTAAAGCAAGCCCATTGGCATGACTACCATACTGCCATGCATCGTAACTATCTCCAGCTTCTTTGTCCAAAAACTTATCCCACATCTGTTTCGCATTCATTATTTATATCTTAATGTCTAAAATGTCTATATCCACTAAAGACCATTGGAATATTCTTTTCATTACACAAATCAATAGAATCTTGATCTCTGATACTTCCACCTGGTTGAATAATAGCGCCAACTCCTGCCTTGGCAGCAACTTCAACACAGTCATTAAATGGGAAGAAAGCATCACTGGCTAAAACTGAACCTTCGAAATTCTTATCAGGATTGTTTCTAATAGCATTTTCTAAAGCCCAGACACGTGAAGTCTGTCCTCCACCAATAGCCAAAGTCACACCATTTTTCACAATACAGATTGCATTTGATTTGACATATTTGACAACTTTCATACCAAATTCCATATCTGTTAGCTGTTCTGGTGTAGGCTTTGCTTCAGTGACAACTTTCATTTCATCAATCATCTTTGTATTTAACTCTTGGACAAGCACTTTACCTTCAAGATATTTAATATCATATTTGGCATCTCTGGCATCTAAATTCTTTAATTTTAAGATACGTAAGTTTTTCTTTTTCTTTAAGATTTCCAAAGCATCCGCGTCAAAATCAGGTGCTGCAACGATTTCTAAGAAAATCTTATGCATCTGTTCAGCTGTCTGTTTATCAATTTTATAGTTCACGGCTACAATTCCACCAAAGATAGATTGTGGATCTGCTTCATAAGCTTTCATATAAGAATCATAACCAGTTTCACCAATCGCAACCCCACAAGGTGTTGAATGTTTAATAGCCGCTGTAACAATCTGATCACCAAATTCTCTCACTAAAGCCACAGCTCCATATAAATCGTTGACATTATTGAAAGAAATTTCTTTTCCATGTAATTGTTCATAATCTAATAATGATTTTTGAACATAGCTGTCTTCATATTTATTAGCTGCCTGTTGAGAGTTTTCTCCATAACGTAAATGTTCCACTTTCTTTAATGAAATGTTTAAAGTATCAGGGAATTCATCATGACATACATCTGCAAAATAACGTGAAATCATGGCGTCATAAGCCCCTGTTGTACTAAAAGCTTTATAAGCAAGACGTAATCTGAAATCATAATCAGTCTGATTGTTTTCAATAGCTTCTAAGACTTTTGCATAATCACTTGGATCAGTGACAATCAAAACATCTTTGAAGTTTTTAGCAGCACTTCTAATCATAGAAGGTCCACCAATATCAATATTTTCAATCATATCTTCCATTGGTTTTCCAGCTCTTAAAGCTTTTTCAAATTCGTATAAATTCACACAAACCAAATCAATAGGTTGAATATGATGTTCTTGAACTGTTTTCACGTGTTCTGGATTATCTCTTTTAAATAAAAGTCCACCATGAACTTTAGGATGTAAAGTTTTCACTCTCCCATCCAACATTTCAGGAAAACCAGTGACATCATCAATCGCAATACAGTGAACACCATTGTCTTCTAAAACTTTCATTGTTCCACCAGTAGAAACAATTTCAAATCCAAGTTTCACTAAACCTGATGCAAAATCAACAACACCATCTTTATTTGTTACAGAAATCAAAGCTCTTTTCACTTAAATCACCTTTGCCCTTCCATTTTCTACTTTTATTCTTCCATCACAATATAACCCGACAACTTCAGGTAAGATGCGATGTTCAATCTCTAAAACTCTAGCCTGTATATCTTCTGGTTTATCTAAATCCGAAATATCACAGGCAACCTGCTTAATGATAGGACCACCATCTATTTCACTGCTGACAAAATGAACAGTCGCCCCACTGACTTTCACGCCTCTATTCAAAACAGCTTCGTGGACATGCATTCCGTACATACCTGCCCCACAAAATGAAGGAATCAATGAAGGATGAATATTGATAATCTGATTTGGATAGGCATCAATCAGTTCATCTGTTAAAATGGCTAAATAACCAGCTAAAACAACCAAATCAATGTTTCTTTCCTTTAACATTGATACAATCAATGTATCATTCTTTTTGACAACTGCTGTTTCAATCCCTGCTTTTTGAGCACGCTGTAAACCATAAGCTTTTTGACGATTAGAAATCACAAGTTCAATCGTTCCATTGATTTTTCCAGCCTGACAGGCATCAATAATTGATTGCAAATCTGTGCCACCACCAGATATCATCACAGCAATCTTTAACATAACTGAACTCCTTTTTGACCTTCTTCAATATGTCCAACAACATAACAATGATCACCTGCTTCTTCAATAGCTTTCATAGCTGTGTCAACATCTGCAGGATCTAAAGCAATCACCATTCCTAGTCCCATATTAAACGTATTATACATCATCTGTTCTTCGATTTGTCCATTCTTTTGAATCAGATTGAAAATAGGTGGGATAGGATAACTATCTTTACGAATGAGGGCTAATGCATGATCTGGTAACATTCTTGGAACATTTTCATAAAATCCTCCACCTGTAATATGTGAGCATCCTTTGACTTGAACGCCAGCTTTTTTGATATTTTTTAAAGCTTTGACATAAATTCTTGTTGGTGTTAATAATGTTTCACCCAATGTTCCATTTAATTCATCATAATATGTTTCTAATGATTCTTTTGTGATATCAAAAACTTTTCTCACAAGTGAAAAACCATTACTATGCACACCACTAGATGCGATACCAACCAAAACATCACCAGCTTTGATATTTGAACCATCAATAATATCTTTTTTATCAACAACACCTACTGCAAAACCAGCCAAATCATAATCATCTTCAGGCATTAATCCTGGATGTTCTGCTGTTTCACCACCAACTAATGCACATTCAGATTGAAGACAACCTTGAGCCACCCCTTTAACAATGGTTGCAATTTTTTCAGGATAGTTCTTTCCACAGGCAATATAATCCAAGAAAAACAATGGTTCTCCACCACTACATGCAATATCATTGACACACATCGCAACAGCATCAATACCAATCGTATCATGTTTATCCATCACAAAAGCTAATTTCACCTTTGTTCCACAACCATCAGTTCCTGATAATAAAACAGGTTCTTCCATATTTTTAATGGCACTTAAATCAAATGCTCCAGCAAAACCACCAAGTCCACCAATGACTTCAGGACGCATCGTTGCTTTGACATGTTCTTTCATTAATTCTACTGATTTGTATCCAGCTTCAATATCTACACCAGCTTTTTTATAATCCATACTTTTTCTCCTTATTTATTTTCCATTCTTGCTAAAACGGCTTTATAAGTTTCAATTAAATCACCAATATCTTGTCTAAAGACATCTTTATCATATTTTTGATTTGTATCAACATCCCATAAACGACAAGAATCAGGTGAAATTTCATCTGCCAATAAGATTTGACCATCTTCAGTTTTACCAAATTCAATTTTAAAATCTACTAATTTTAAATTTAATTTTAAGAAGAATGCTTTTAATAATTCATTAATCTTTAATGTTGTTTCACGGATATATTTTAATTCATCACGCGTTGCCAGTCCCAATGCTACAGCATGATCATCATTGATTAATGGATCTCCATAGTCATCATTTTTATAACTTAATTCGAATATTGGTTCATCTAAGACAATACCTTCTTTTGCTCCTAATCTTTTACAGAATGATCCTGTTGTAATGTTTCTAATAATGACTTCTAATGGGAAGATTTCTACTTTTTTAACACGAATATCTCTTTCATTGATTTTTTCAATCATATGTGTCTTGATTCCTGCTTCTTCTAACATATCAAAGATAATACAAGAAATCGTATTATTTAAGACACCTTTTCCTTCAAACTGATCATGTTTCACACCATTACCAGCTGTTGCATCATCTTTATAATGAATGATGTATTCATTTGGATTTTCTGTTTCATAAACTTGTTTTGCTTTTCCTTCATATAATAATTTTGCCATTGTTTTGTTCTCCTTTTTTATTGATATTTTTCCATAACTTCCTGATTTGCTTTCATTGCCTGTTTTTCATTATCCTGACGGAAGGCGATGAGTTTTGTTTTTAATTCTTCATGATGTACAGCCATCATCTGTAATGCTAAATAAGCTGCATTTTTACTTCCATTGATAGCGACTGTTGCAACTGGGATACCAGAAGGCATTTGAACAATTGACAACAAAGCGTCCATACCATCTAATGTTGCGCCACTTAGTGGAACACCAATAACAGGTAATACTGTTTGCGATGCGACAACACCTGGTAAGGCAGCGGCCATACCTGCTGCTGTAATCACGACCTCTGTCCCATTTTGATTGATTTCCTTCATAAACTCACTAAGTCCTAGATGAGCACGATGAGCTGATAAACATCTCACCTGAACTTCAACACCATAATCTTTTAAAATTTGAATAGCTGGTTCAACTTTAGGTAAATCACTTGTTGAACCCATAATCACTGCTACTTTCATTTCTCCATCTCCTTCTATTTAAAATAATCCAACAATCTTGCCATCTTCATCAATATCCATATTCACGGCAGCTGGTTGTTTTGGTAATCCAGGCATACGCATAATATCGCCACTAATAGCGACTAAAAATCCTGCACCTGTATTTGGAATCAAATCATTGATTTCAACCACAAATCCATGAGGACGACCAAGCAATGTTGGATCATCAGATAATGAATATTGTGTTTTTGCGACACAGATTGGTAATTGACCTAATCCCTGTGCTTCATATTTTTTCATTTTATTCATGACCTTCTTAGTGAAAGTCACATCATCCCCACCATAGATTTCTTTTGCAATGACTTTGATTTTGTCAGCAATTGGCAAATTCAAATCATATAATGGCTCAAAATGAGCTTCTTTTGTATCTAAGACTTCTAATAATTTTTCAGCCAATTCAATGCCACCATCTGCTCCTTTTGCCCACACTTCACTAATGGCAACATCGACACCTTTTTGTTTACAGATTTCCTTTAATAATTCAAGTTCAGCCTTTGTATCGGTTGGAAAAGCATTAATAGCAACAACACTAGGCAAATGGTATTTATGAATATTTTCAATATGCTTTTCTAAGTTTTCAATTCCTTTTCTAAGGGCATCTAAATTTTCTACTGCTAAATCTGTTTTCTTTACGCCACCATGCATTTTAAGCGCACGGACAGTTGCGACAATAACAACTGCATCTGGTTTTAATCCAGCCTGACGACATTTGATATCTAAGAATTTTTCAGCACCTAAATCAGCTCCAAAACCAGCTTCAGTAATAGCATAATCACCTAATTTCATAGCTAAATTTGTTGCCATAACAGAGTTACATCCATGTGCAATATTCGCAAATGGACCCCCATGAACAAAGACTGGCGTATGATCAAGTGTTTGGACTAAATTTGGCTTAATAGCATCTTTCAATAATAATGTGACAGCTCCTGTGGCCTGAATATCATCCACCGTCACAGGTTCACCAGCATGATTATAAGCCACAATCATACGTCCCGCACGTTGTTTTAAATCTTCCAATGATGTTGCTAAACACAAAATAGCCATAACTTCACTCGCCACTGAAATATCAAATCCATCTTCTCTAGGAACACCATTGACTTTACCACCAAGTCCCACAACAATATGTCTTAATGCACGATCATTAAGATCTACACATCTTTTCCAGACAATCTGTCTTGTATCAATATCCAATGGGTTTCCCTGTTGAATAGAATTGTCTAACATCGCTGCAATTAAATTATTGGCAGTCGTAATAGCATGAATATCACCAGTAAAATGCAGATTGATATCTTCCATTGGAACAACTTGAGCATAACCGCCACCAGCTGCACCACCTTTCACTCCAAAACATGGACCTAAACTTGGTTCACGCATAGCCACAACAGATTTTTTCCCTAATTTATTCAAAGCTTGAGATAATCCAATCATTGTTGTTGTCTTTCCTTCACCTGCAGGTGTGGGATTAATGGCAGTCACTAAGATTAACTTTCCATTTTCTTTTTCCTTAAGTTGAGAAATCGCTTCTAATGAAATCTTAGCTTTATACTTACCATAAAGCTCCAAATCATCTTCATCAAGTCCAACTTTTTCAGCAATCTCCTTGATGGGTTTCATTTTTGCACTTTGTGCAATCTCTACATCTGTTAACATCATTAAACACCCTTTCTTTTTTTATTTTTAGGACTTCTTGACACTTTCTTTATATCACAAATTCATGGTTTTGACTATTGATATCGCTATCAATTTATGAAAAACCAAAAAAAGAGTCTAAACGTCCAGACTGTTGCCCAGACGGTCGACTCTTTCCCATTATACTCCATGTGGTCTATTCCACTTCCGTCAGTTGTATAACTAATTGAATAATATCATTTCTTACCTTTTTTTTCAATATTTATTCATATTTTTTACTGACTAGAAAGAAAAGATTGAATCGCATCATTAATTAATTCTTTATTCATAATAGAAGTTGGAATACAATCCCCATTTTTCATTTCTAATTCACCATTTCGAATCATTAAAATATAATGCATATTTACAAAATAACGGGGATGCATCTGAAAAAAAGAATACTTCAATAACTTCGTTTTTGTTTTGGTTAAATCACCAAAATGTCCATAAAAACGCTGATGTGCAGTCACCACCTGTGTTTGAAAACGTCCATTTTCAATATAAACGATTTCCCCTGGTAAAAAACGTCGTGTTCCTCCATTATCAAGATAGAAGATTTCCTCGTGATGTAATTTTTGGTAATGATCCCATATTCTTTGAAATTCACCATTAAACAGTTCTGGTAATTCCTGTTTTAAAAACATCTGATATCCATATGCCCGAAAACTTTCATGCATATGCGCATAATCATCACCAATATAGATAATCAAACATTCAGGATTCGCATCATGTAAATACTCACCCATTAAAAAACCATTGTCACCATGAATACGATCTCCAATAAAAGCCACATCATAGCTTTCTCTTTGACGTAAAAATGCTATATTGACAAATTGATCATAGCTATCAATAAATATATCTTCTTCCATATGTGTCTGATATAATAATTCACTTAATTTTTCTATACAATCTTCATCATCCATACAAATAAATACTTTCATGTCCTTCACTCCTTATCCCTTTTTTTATTTTACCTATTCATTTTTAAATAAAAAATGCCACTTTCACTCCTGTTTGTGCATTTTTAGCACACTTTCGACTTATTTTTGCATAAGTCTGTTAAGGTATAAAGGAAACATATAAGAAAGGAGGACAATAATTTTATGGAAAGACATCGTTCCTTATGGAAAGCGTTTCTTTCAAAAGAAAAACTATTTCTAGTGACTGTCACTTTTATATTCATTATCATAAGCACTATTTATAGTTTTCAACAATCTATTTTTTCCAGTCCTGGTTATCAGGAAGCTTATCCTAATGCTGGACTTGAATTTTTTTACAGTTTATATCGTATTGGCACAAACCCATTTTTATTTATTTTACTGATGCTGTTGCTGCCAAATATCATAGCATATGATTTTTTAAATATGCATCAAACTCGCAGTGCTTACATGATTGAAACAAGATTAACAAGAAGACATTATTATCTGGAAGTCAGCATCAAAAATATACTTTTGACCTTTGGAGTGATCACCCTGATCCAGGTAGGCCTACTTATTTTCTGTCATGTCTTTTTAATTCCTATACATTTTCAAAGCATGACTTATCCTGATGGATACTATATCATGACTCAGCTTCTATGCCCTATTGAAGTGATCAATCTGATTCTTTTTATAACCCTCACTTCTTTAGGCTATGCTTTAATGTCCAGTGTTATTTTGGCATTACAGACTTTTATCACCAACAAATATGTCTATCGTTGTTGTGGTGTGATCATTGGTATTTTGCTGGTATTAATTCCCGCCTTGATTCAAGGATATTTACCTATTCCAGAAGCAGCTTTTCTTATTCAAATCAACAATTTAGTTGCATTAGGATTAGAACATGTTCGTGAAAATCCATTTGGTCTTTCACATCTTGCATTGTATGCGATTTGTTTTTTCATATATGCCATAGTTTCTTATCTTTGTTTTCAGATCTTATTGAAAAGGAGAGAAACAAATGATTAAAAAATGGTTCAAACTTCTCGATGTGAAAGTCATGATCATATTGATTATGATGTTGTTTGCATCACCCATCCTTTGTGGAAAAAACACTTATACAATTTGTCTCATTTATTCGAATTATCTTTGTGTTTATATGAATAATGTCTTTTTATTAATGAACTATCAGTTTACAGCACAATGCAATCGCTTGCTATCTCCTATTATCACAAGAATTGGTGAACAGAAAACATATACTTCCGTTTATTATTTCTTAATGATGGTCAGTTTTATTTATACAATGATTATTTATATAAGCTATGCTTTCTTTTTTGGTGGCATCTTACCAGAAGATATGTTTGTGACGATTTTATTTATGATTCTTAATCTTATTGTCACTTTTATTGAAACAACATTCATATATCTACAAATTGGTCAAAAAAAGAATTTTATTTATTTAGCTTTACCTATCTTTATGAACTTTTTATTTCATATTGTTTATACAAAACTATTTTAAGGAGGATTTATGTTAGATATTCAAGATTTAAGTATAAGTTTTCATAAACAACCCGTATTACAACATCTTTCATTTCATCTTGATGGTCATGAATGTATCTATATTCATGGTATCAATGGTTCAGGAAAATCAACACTTTTTAAGCTGATCTGCGATATTATCAAACCTACTTCAGGGACAATCACAAAAAAGAATGATTTACAGATTGGAGCTTTAATTGAAAATCCAGGTTTTCTAGAAAACGAAACTCTCGCTTATAATCTTCAATTCCTGGCTTCTTTAAAAAATCAATATGATAGCAGCTATATTGAATCATTGTGTCAACAATTTCAATTAGATTTACATAGCTCCATGAAGTTAAAAAACTTTTCTGTTGGTATGCGTCAAAAAGCAGGTATCATTCAAGCCATTATGGAAAATCAGGAACTTATTTTATTAGATGAACCCACACGTGGTTTAGATCAGACATCTATTCATACATTCTGTCAGCTCATCAATCAATTACATGACAAAGGACATACCATTGTGATTGCTGCTCATGATTACTTACCAGATATCCATTATACACATATCTATCGTTTAGAAGAGGGACAATTATTCTTAGATGAAATGGATTAAAATAACTGTTATTTATGGCTTGCTTGTTTATTTTTTGAAATATCTTTATCAGGATATAACACCTTATATTCTTCTTCACTATCCCTTCTTTGATTTTCGATATCTTATTTTTGTTATCACCCAAATATTCTGGAGTTATATTTTCTATCAAATCGTTTATCAGTATCTCTATCTTGATACATTGATAAGCTTACGTCTTTCTAAACGAAAGAAACATGAGATTTTTTTGAAACAATGGTTCAAATATATAAGCTTTTATACATTGATTCACATTTTCTTTTTTATTTTCTTTTCTTTACCTTTATCTTTTGGACTAATCGCTCTACAATTGATCTTATGGAGTCTTGTTTTTATTTTTTTACTTGTATTCTATAGGATTTGGAGTTATCATTATGTATCAATGATATTGATTATGATTGGTATACATCTATTTATTTAAAGGAGGTTAATGATGGAACAATTAAATCAGGCAAATCATTATATTTATCAGGCTTTAGAAAAGCTTCTTGATATTTCTAAATATGATTCTATCAATGAAGAACAACGTAAAGAAATTTATGATGTGATTGATGACATTGAAGAAGCCCGTCATGCATTATATGAATTAAAAAATGAAATGCGCACACATACAGCCTAAAATAGATGTTTGATAACATCTATTTTTTTGTATAACGATGAATAAATTGAAAAATAGTCTGATAATATGTTGTCGCATCAGTAGAACAGCTTTGAGCATGACCAGCTCCTTTAATAATAAGTTTTTCTTTAGGGCAATTGGCTTTTAAATATAGTTCATCTATCATATCCACGGGGACAAAATCATCGTCCTGACCATGAATAAATAAAATAGGAATCCGACTTTTTTGAACCTGTTGAATAGGTTGAACATCTTCCAAAGCATAGCCTGCTCTTATTTGAGTCACAAGACTTGCCATATGCAAAGCCACTTCACTTTGCCACTTTTTCATAGGAATATGGTATTGAAAAACATCCCAGACACTCGTATAACCACAATCTTCAATAACAGCCTTCACTTGTGATGGTAAATTTTCTCCAGCTACATCCATGACCGTAGCTCCACCCATAGAAACACCATATAAAATAATTTGAGCCTGTGGATTTTGAGATACAAGATAGTCAATCCATCCCATAATATCATAACGATCATCCCAACCCATTCCAATATAATCTCCTTCACTTTGCCCATGACCACGTAAATCAGGAATCAAAAGATTATATCCCTGCTCATAAAAATGTTTGACAGGTGAAATAATGCTAGAACTATCTCCTCGATACCCATGCACCATAATGGCATAAATGGGATTATTTTGTTCAATATAATAAGCATGTAAAAAAAGATCATCATAACTTGAAATAGAAAGATGAACACTCTTATCTTCTAACCATTTTTGAGCATCTTGGGTATCTTTTTGATAAAGTTCACTATCAAATAAGGAATGATTAGAATGGGGATTGAGGGTATAGTCATATAAATAATTTCCAATATATAAAGTGATACCCATGATAAATATTGTCAAAATCAAGATAATGATTGAAATGATTTTGATGATTTTTTTCATTTTTATGGTTTCACCTCTTTATATTTCATATTTTTTGCATATACTATGTTATAATCAGGAAAAAGGAGGAAGAATGATGGCATTTGAAAAAATAGATATAAATACTCTAGATATGAATGCTTTTCAGGCCATTGGCAAAGACTGGATGCTTATAACGGCTGGTAATCATCAAAAAGTCAATACGATGACAGCTTCTTGGGGCGGTATGGGTGTTTTATGGGGACAAAACGTTGTTTATGCATTTATCCGTCCACAACGCTATACAAAACAGTTTGTTGACCAGCAAGAATGCTTCTCTCTATCATTTTTTAATGGATATAAGAAAGAACTTTCTGTTTTAGGTACAGTTTCTGGACGTGATCAAGATAAAATCAATCATGTTCATTTCCATACCACATATATTGATGACGTACCTACATTTGAAGAAGCACATTTGGTCTTCATTGTTGAAAAAATCTATGAAGATGACATTAAACCTGAAAACTTTAAAGATACATCTCTAGATACAAAATGGTATCCTGATCAGGATTATCATCGTGTTTATATTGCTAAAATAAAAGGTGTTTATGTTCAAAGAACATAAGCCTTTTTATTATATATGCTTGTTTTTTCATAAATAAAACATCACTATCTATTGTTTCCGATATTTTGAAAATCTATTCAAAAAAAGTGATGCATACACATCACTTTACTCATCTTCTAATATAACGACTGTTCCCATTAACATGGGCTTTCATGTATCTCTTAAATCAAAACATATGCCTAAAACAGCATTGCCACCTTTTTCTTTTGCTTTTTCAGTTAAACGTTCTCAAGCATAATTTAAATATGTTTCCATATTCATTACTAATCGGATTGCTCGAAAAGCATCATCATATGCAAAGATAATTCCTAAATCTTTCATATTTTATAAGTCTTATTTTTTGACAGGAATTTCTCCTTCCTGTAACCAGTCTTTATAACACTTTTCGTACATTTCGTCAGATTTCTTTTCAATATTTTGTTTTTGAATCGCAAAATCAGAGTCTATCTGTGGACCAAAGAATTGACAGATCTGCTGAAACATAACATCTGATTGTATCGGAACTTGTAAAATACCCATCAATGCAAATGAGATCGACATCCTGCCTGTCTATATTGATTGATTGCTTTCTCTTTAGCAGGACCATCTTCGACTTCTTTGCATGGTATAATTTATTTATAGGGAATATGAGCTTCTTTTAAATAATAAATAACATCTGCCTTGAGATCTTCTGGAATCAAACAATCATGCATATCTTGAGTTATCGCAATATTTTGAAATGAAATCATGAACATCGTCTCCTTTATCAATCTTTAATTTATGATTATTATCTCTCTTTTGAAATCATACCAGATAAGAATTAAAAAAGCGTGATTATTGTTTAATTTTCTAAAGTTTCTTTATATTCTAAATATTCATCATATGTTGATAAACGATCAATACATCCCTGTGGTGTTAATTCAATAATTCTATTCGCAATTGTTTGAACAAATTGATGGTCATGAGAAGCAAATAAAACATTTTCTTTAAAACGAATTAGTCCCTCATTAAGAGCCTGTATAGATTCCAAATCCAAATGATTGGTTGGTTCATCTAAAACAAGAACGTTTGCATTTGCCATCATCATTTTTGCCAGCATACATCTGACTTTTTCTCCACCTGATAAGACATTTGCTTTCTTTAAAGCTTCTTCTCCAGAAAATAAGACTCTTCCTAACCAGCCTCTTAAATCTTGTTCATAAGCATCATCTCCAGCATATTGTCTTAACCAGTCAACAAGCGTTAAATCACAATCATCAAAAAATTCATTGTTATCTTTTGGGAAATATGATTGAGATGTTGTCACTCCCCATTGGAAAGTTCCTGTATAATCTGTAATTTCACCCATGATAATCTTAAAGAAAGTTGTCACTGCCAGCTCATGATCTGAAACAAAAGCAACTTTATCTTTTGATGAAATAGAAAATGAGACATGATCAAAGATTTGTTCACCATTTTGACTGTATCCTAAATCTTCAACAGTTAAAACAATATTTCCAACTTCTCTATCTGGTGTAAAACCAATAAATGGATATCTTCTTAATGATGGTTTAATATCTACCATCTCTAAGTTATCTAATAATTTTTTACGTGATGTTGCCTGTTTTGCTTTAGAAGCATTGGCACTAAAACGCGCAATAAATTCTTCCAATTCTTTTTTCTTTGCTTCAGCTTTTTTATTGATTTCTTTTGCCTGTTTTAACATCATCTGAGAATATTCATACCAGAAATCATAATTTCCTATATATAACTGAATTTTACTATAATCAATATCCGCAATATGCGTACAAACTTTATTCAAGAAATGTCTATCATGAGAAACAACAATGACTGTATTAGGGAAATTCAATAAGAAATTTTCTAACCATGTGACACTTTTTAAATCCAAATGGTTAGTCGGCTCATCCAATAATAAAATATCAGGATTACCAAATAGGGCCTGTGCCAATAAAACTTTGACTTTTTGTTGGTCACCTAATTCTTTCATAAGCAAGTGATGATATTCACCTGTTACACCTAATCCATTTAAAAGAATCTCAGCATCAGTTTCAGCATTCCAGCCATCCATTTCCATAAACTCACCTTCAAGTTCAGCAAGTTCAATACCATCTTCATCATTAAAGTCAGCTTTACTGTAAAGCTCTTCTTTTCTTAACATAATTTCATAAAGACGTTTATTTCCCATTAAAACTGTTTTTAAAACTTCCTGATCATCATAAGCAAAATGATCCTGTTTTAATACAGATAATCTCTGTCCCGGTGTTATCACAACTTCACCTTTATTCGGTTCAATTTCTCCTGATAAAATCTTTAAAAAAGTAGATTTACCAGCCCCATTGGCACCAATAATTCCATAACAGTTTCCTTCAGTAAATTGAATAGATACATTTTCAAATAAAGCACGATCGCCATATCGCAAAGACACATTTTGAGTTGCTATCATTTTATCAATTCTCCTTTTTGACAAGTCCATTCTATTATACATGAAAGATATATTTTTGCAATGAAAGAGTATAAAGAATCATATTACATTTGCATAAAGCTTTCCATTTGACCCAAAACGTCATCCATCATTGGTAATGATGTCATATGTACATCAATTTGACATGTGTCACAAATAGAAACTAATGAGCTATAAACTCTTGGATTTCTAACAAAAATTTCCTGTGGTTTCCCAAATTTTTCTATAACTTTACTCAATTGTTGAATACATATAGAATCTTCATCATCTTCAGGTTTTAACATATATATATTAATAATTTCTTGTGAAAGCAAATCCATAACTAATAAAACAAGCGAACTGACTGGACGATCATATCTTTCATCTATAAAACCACCAGATAAATATGCCAAATCAATGATATACTGATTTTGCGTTTGTGGTAACTCTTTTAAATAATTGAGATATTGCTGATCTTCCAAATCTACAACATAGAATTTTTCTTGTTCTTCAGGTCTTTGTATAGCTTCATATTTCCAACCATGATGATCATGAGCAAAAAGTATCTCACCATTATCAAAATCCACAGCAACTTCGTGATTCATATAAGCTTTCATAAGTGGAATGAGATGCTTAAAAACTTGTACAATCACACTTGCCTGTTGATCATTAATTTCATAAGGATAAAATCTTGGCACAAATGAAAGAAAATATGGCCAATGTCCTTTTCCTCTATATTTTAATCCTAATTTTTTAATGATTTCTTTTTGACCTTTTGGAACCTCTTCACGATCTCCCATATAAAATGTTAAACAATTTTGTTCAAACATCATATATTGCGTAATAGCCTGATCTGGATATTCATGAGCTATACTACATAAATCTGCATATCCCTCTTCTCCTTCATATATAGATACCCCAATACAATCACCTAATTTCCCCATAATTGTACAATAGTATGTTTTCTCATTAATCTCTAAAGCAACAAAATCATTACTCCATAAGACTTCCCATGGTTTTAGCTGTACCCACTCATCTGCATATGTATATAATTGTCGCCAGACTTCATATCTTTGCATATTATTATCACCTCATCATTATCATATATGAAAATATATAAAAAAGAAATATTATTTAATAAGTTGCCTTGGATTTTTATTCATCATAATCTCTTTTTGTCTTTGAATAGAAGCATAGGCATAAATGCTGGTTGTTGTAATAGAGCTATGACCTAATATCTTTTGGATATATGATATATCAACATCCTGCTCTAAAAGCATTGTGGCAAAGGTATGGCGAAACATATGTGGTGTGATATGAAAATCATCTGTATATCTATTGATAATATGACGAACAGACTGATCTGTTAAACGATGATATTGATTATTGA
The DNA here is from genome assembly GCF_002161155.1 of Massilimicrobiota sp. An105. Lineage (NCBI taxonomy): Bacteria > Bacillati > Bacillota > Erysipelotrichia > Erysipelotrichales > Erysipelotrichaceae > Massiliimicrobium > Massilimicrobiota sp. An105. The sequence continues at coordinate 38,169 of NZ_NFLY01000011.1, read as the reverse complement.
TAAAAAAATATTCCTGCTCACTAATCCTGTCATGAAAAGCCTGTTCATATTCTTTTAATGCCAGATAAACTTCCTGACCTAAAAATATAACTCTTTCTTTTGCATTCTTGCCATAAATAATGAGATACTTTTCCTCTAAATAAATATCTTCATTTTTAATAGCACATAATTCAGAAACTCTAATCCCTGTAGAAATAAGCAATTCAATCACGGCTTTATCTCTTTTTATAAAAAAGTGCTGATCTTGATCTAAACGATGAAATAAATCCTGTAATTGATGGTATTGAATAATGCGTGGTAAAGTCTTTTCTTCTTGAATTTTATACCTCATTTTGTCCATTGGATTCTCTTGAATTATTTCATAAAAGACCATATCTTCAAAAAAAGCATGTAAACTCGCTAATTTGCGTTTGACAGTCTTAGGCTTAAAATGATGATTCAGATAATGAATATAGTAAGATATTTCACGCTTATTCATATCCTTATTCATCATAAATGAATAAAACTGTTTTAAATCAATGCGATAAGCCTTTAAGGTATGCCAGCTTAAGCGTTTATTTTCACATTGATTCAAATAAAAAGATAAATGTTCTAATGTTAATTGCATAATTATATCCTCCTTCTATTCATTATACATAAAAAATGACATATTTCAGGAGAAAAAAAAGTACATAATCAATTCTATGATTATATACTCGCTTTATTAACTCTTTGATTGTGCAGCTTCTTTTGCAGCTTTTTTCTCTGCTTTTCTTCTTTCTTTACGATCTTTCTTTTCTAAGATTCTATAAACATCTGTATATTCTTTAACTGTACAATGAATTCTTTTATTAGCCTTTACAACTGCATGTACAAATTCAACTCTTTTCTTTGGAAAAAAGCAATATCTTTTCTTTGTATTTGTATAAAGTTCAATTGCATGTGGTCTTGTCACTAAGTCAGCCAAACGTGGAACAGGATCACAAATTGTATCACAGTTCATTAAATCTACATGACTATTTTTCCACAAATAATAATGAATTGTTAATTCTCTATTATGTATAGTATATTTGTTTGGTCTACATCCTAAGAAAAATGCAAAACAAACAATTGCAAAAACGACAATAACCAAAGCAGTCTGTTTATCCTGCGTGAAAACTGTAAACACAGTATAGAATGCTAATGCAGTAAGAAAAATAATTGTTGCAGTATTCATTCGCACTTTAAACTCTTTAACTTCTTCTTCCATAAAACTCCTCACTTCCCTTTGAATATTATACACGATATGCATATAAATAACAATTTAAACTTTAAAAAAATAAGAGCGGAAATTCCGCTCTTTAAGTTTTCAAAATCGTTTAATATCTTATTCAGCTTCAGCAGCTTGTTTGTTTTGGAATCTTTCGTAAACAATTACGAATGGAATATAAATTAATGTAGATACTACAATAACGATAACTTGTGAAACAGCACCCATGAAACTTCCACCAGTTGCTAAGAATCCTAATAATAATGGTGGCATTGTCCATGGAACTTCGATAACGATTTTTGGACAGAATCCAATAGTAACTAATAACCATCCAACGAAGATACATACTACTGGAGCAAGAATAAATGGAATACCTAAGATTGGGTTTAATACCAATGGAATACCAAATGTAACTGTTTCATTGATATTGAAAAGACCTGGAACGATAGATAATGTAGCGATTGCACGGTTATCTTCACGTTTACCAAAGATAAAGATTGCAATAACTAAACCTAAAGTAACCCCAGAACCTCCCCATTCAGCGAACATTTGTAACATTGTTAAGTTCAATACATTAGGGATTTCTGCTCCATGTTTTCCAGCAGTAAATGCAGCTGTATTTGCATATAACATTGGACGGAAGATTGGTTCTTTAACAGCAGATAACATGTTATTACCATGAATACCTACTAACCAGAATAATGAGATTAATACATACATTAACATAACTGCTACGATATTAGCACCAATGATATCTTGTAATGGTTTTTGTAAATAAGTAGAAATAACATCATTGAAATATAATCCAGTAGCCATTTGTACAGCCCATCCGATAACACCAACAACTAATAAAGTTAAGAATGTTGGAATTAAAACTTCGAATGCACGAGCAACACCTGGAGGTACTTGTTCAGGCATTTTGATTTTTAATCCTTCTCTTTTACGGAAGAAGTTATAAATTTCAAGCCCAAAAATACCAATAATCAATGAAGTAAATAAACCAGTAGCTCCCATATAACTTCCAGCAAAACCAGTGAAAGTCCCTACACCAGCTAAATCAACACCAGCTTGTTCTAAAACTGTTCCAATTGTAACAGCAGTACCAGCTGCATCAGTGTAAGCAGTTAATCCAGTTACTGCATGTGCAGTTGGAGTAACCATAGCCCAGCACATAAATCCTAAAATAGCTGGAAAAGCTCCAGTTTCACCGTTAGCTTCCCCAATTTCTTGAGCAACTAACATAACAATTCCAATAGCGATACATGAAATTGAACAGAACTGTATTGCGTTGAATACAGCATTAATTGGTTCTAAAACCATAACAGCAGGAATTAACCCACCTAGCCCTTGAGGTGCATCATTGACAACAGCATCGGTAATTAATACGTTTGTCCAAAGAACACCAATGGCACCAGCAATAGTTGCTGGCATGAAGTTTTGGAACGCATTTTTGATGGCACCAAGATATTTGTTTTGTCCAGCCCATGCTCCAATGCGCCCTAGCTTATCAGCAAAAGCATCCATAAAATTTTTCCTCCCTTAAAATATTTTTGACAATATAAGTATAAAATTTTTTTTATTAAAAGTCAATGCTTTTATATCAAAAGTATGGTACTTTTCCAATAAAAGACGGTTTTAACAGTGTTTTTTTACTTATTTTTTATTTTATTTTACCTGTTTTTTAGTTGTTTTTTGTATTTTTTGCTCAAAATATGAATAACTATGCCATTTTTTATAAATATTTGTCTTTTAATCATTAATCATACCGACTACTCTTTCTAGTAAAAAACTATCCCTTAGGATAGCTATTGTTGTACTATAACAGTCTGAAATTCAAAATGAGAAAAATGCTGTCTTGAGAGTGTATATTCGAAAATAGAACCGTTGCTTAAAAAAGAAATCTGTTCTTCTTGAATATATGGCTCATTTTCTTTTAATCCCAAATATTGTTGTTCTAAAGGTGTAGATAAAGCTGCATTAATCGTTAAATGACAGCTTTGGATTTTTAACTTTAAAACTTTTTCGATATATCCATATACAGATCCTTTTAAATGCTGTAACTTTAAATTAGGAACAACACTAATGGGGATATATGTAATATCAATTAAATGAGGAATTTTATCTAAAAATCTGAGCCTTATAATATGATAGACAAAATCACCAACATCTATCTGTAATTTCTCTGATAAATGTTCATCCGCTGGAACAACTTCAAATTCCAGGACTTCACTTGTGACTTCTTTAATTCCTTCATATTGTGCCGTCAAACCACGTCCAAATTTACTAACAGGATTATCCATGGCAGGATCATAATCCTTCACAAATGTCCCCGCACCACGACGACGGATAATGAGTCCTTCTTTGACCAATATATCTAATGCCTTTTTCATTGTTTCTTTATTACAATGATAGCTCATACATAAAACATACTCATAGGGAAGTTTTTGACCAAATGTATATTCTTGATTTTTTATTTTTTGACGAATATCATCAGCAATATCTCTGTACTTAGCCATATACTCACCCCTATCAATATAAAAATACCATACTTTTGATTTAATTTCACGGTTTTTTTCTATTTTTTTATATTTTTATACTTTGAAGCACCTTTTTATCAAAAGATACAATTTTCAATTCACCATTTTCATAGATACCAAAGCTTTTCTGTCCAGCCTTTGGCAAAGATATAGAAGATGGATTAAAAATCGTGATATCATTTTCTTTTTTTAACACTGGTTTATGAATATGACCATACATAAAGACATCTCCCGCCTTTAACATAGGTAAGTGTTCTTCATCATATAAATGCCCATGTGTAAAAAAGAAACGATGCCCATCTAAATAAAGTTCACTATAATCTCCTCTCATAGGAAACTCCAATACCATCTGATCCACTTCAGCATCACAGTTTCCTCGTACTGCTATAATATTCTCTTTATAAGCATTCAAGAGTTTCATGACTTCTTGAGGCTGATAGCCTTCTGGTAAAGGATTTCTAGGCCCATGATATAATAAATCACCTAATAAAACTAATTTATCCATTTTTTCTTCTTCATAAATCTCCATAACTCTCTTTAAATCTGTATATGAGCCATGAATATCTGAAACAATCATGAATTTCATTGCAATCCCTCCAATTCAACACCGACTGGACAATGATCTGATCCAAATACATCATTATAAATATAAGCATCTTGAATCTGTTCTTTTAGATTATCTGATACAACAAAATAATCAATACGCCAGCCAGCATTTTTTTCTCTTGCTTTAAACATATAAGACCACCAAGAATATTTTTCTAAAGTTGGATATTTATATCTGAAAGTATCAATAAATCCACTCTCTAGTAATTCTGTAAATTTTTGTCTTTCTTCATCTGTAAATCCAGCATTTTTATGATTTGTTTTATCATTTTTTAAATCAATTTCCTGATGAGCCACGTTCAAATCGCCACAAATCACAACAGATTTTTTCTGTTTTAATGTATTCACATATTCTCTAAATGCATCTTCCCACACTTGGCGGTAATCTAGACGTTCTAAGCCTCTTTTAGAATTAGGCGTATACACAGTAACAAAATAAAAATTCTCATATTCTAAAGTAATCACACGACCTTCCTGATCATGTTCTTCCTTACCTAAACCATAACTGACTGAAAGAGGTTCTCTCTTTGTATAAATAGCCGTCCCACTGTATCCTTTCTTCAGGGCATCATTATAATAAGAGACATAACCATCAAACTGTAAATCAAGTTGATGCTTTTGAAGTTTTGTTTCCTGAATCGCAAAAATATCAGCATCAACTGATAAGAAAAAATCTTGAAATCCTTTATTCAAGCATGCTCTTAAGCCATTCACATTCCATGATACAAATAACATAATATCCTCCTTTGATATAAAAAAGGGGTTATACCCCCTCTTCTTCAATAGCATATCTTACAATTGTTTTGAGTTTATCCTCTGGATTTCTTTCAGGATCATTTAAATAAATTTCATGATGAAAACCACTTAATTTCATTCCCTGAATTGTAATATATTCCATAATTTGTTTGGTTGTATTAATTTCTGTATTATAAGCTCCTTTATGCATCATCTGCACACAACGTCCTTCTTTAAACCTTTTTAAATAAACATCAACAAGATAAGGATTATCTTTTTTTAATGTTATATTTTCCTTAATTGTTTCAAAAGTCTGCTCATCAAGAACTTTAGGTTGAGCAATCATTAATGTAAATTTAATCATCTTTTTTCGTGTCACATCAAACTGACTATTATCATATGTATCCCATAATCCTTCTAATGGAGAAATGAGGTATAATAAATCCATTTCTTCTTTAAAATAATCTTTAATTGCTTTCGATAATATATGTAAAGCCTCTGCTTTTAACTTAAATTCTTCCACATTTGGATTTCCGATTCCATCAACCATCAGAAAATTAAACTCTGGCACATCTACAACATCTATTCTTTTTGTTGAAGCATCATATTGTTTTTTATACTCTCTTCTAATGCCTTCTTTCACTAAGAATCCTCCTTCCATCGCCTTTACATTATATATAATTTTCATAAAAATATCCACTTATTTTAGGATTTTTTTATTTTTTATCTTCGCATTTTTTATTTTTCACACAAAAAAAGCGATTTTTTTAAAATCACTTTTCATCCCACAAAACAATTTGGCGAGATTGATTTGTACGCTTAACATCAATAATTCTTTGATTTTCAGATCCTCTAAACTTTAAACGAATATTTTTTTGAGCTAATATAAATGGTCCATCAACCAATATATCAAGATAACTTAATATTTCATCACTGTAAGGTCCATGCACCTTGCCACCTGGTAACAGATCTTCATAAAGATAGCCTGTATAACACCAAATATCTTTATCAGGATACATTTTTCGAACTTGTTGTAATAAAGGTAACAATCCCTCCTGATTAACAAGTTCCATAGGTTCTCCGCCTAAAAGCGTTAATCCCGCAATATGACTTGGTTCTAATGCTTTTAAAATCAAATCAATTGTTTCTTGGTTAAACTCCTGTCCATAATTAAAATCCCATGCGATCTCATTGAAACATTCAGGGCAACGATGAGTACAGCCAGAAACAAAGAGCGAAACTCTCACTCCTGTTCCATTGGCTATATCTACTGTTTTAATTGTTGCATACTTCATGTTTATAAGTGAAGAACACGTTCTTTAATTTCTTGTGTTCGCCCTTGATTCCAGAATTGTGTTCCAATATATCCACATGTACGTCTAGCAACACTCATTTTATCTTGATTTGTATTACCACAGTTTGGACATACCCAAATCAATTTTCCATCTTTATCTTCTTTGATTTGAATCTCTCCATCATAACCACATTCCATGCAGTAATCGCTCTTTGTATTTAATTCTGCATACATAATATGTTCATAAATATGTTTCATCACAGCTAAAACGGCTTCAATATTATCTTGCATATTTGGAACTTCAACATAGCTGATAGCTCCTCCTGGTGATAATTTCTGGAACTGTGATTCAAATGTTAATTTTGTAAAAGCATCAATTTCTTCAGTAACATTAACATGATAACTATTTGTAATATAGTTTTTATCTGTAACACCTGGAATTTTTCCAAAACGTTTTTGTAAACATTTTGCAAACTTATATGTTGTTGATTCAATTGGTGTTCCATATAAACTAAAATCAATATTTTCTTCTTCTTTCCATTTTGCACAGGCATCATTTAAATGTTGCATTACTTCTAATGCAAATGGTGTTGCATCTGGATCAGTATGTGATTTTCCTGTCATATATTTGACACATTCACAAAGACCCGCATAACCTAATGATATTGTTGAATATCCACCATATAATAATTTATCAATTGTTTCACCTTTTTTAAGTCTTGCTAGAGCACCATATTGCCATAAAATAGGTGCCACATCACTGACAGTTCCTTTTAAACGATTATGACGACACATTAACGCTTCTTTACATAAATCCAATCTTTCATCCATAATACGCCAGAACTCTTTCATATCACCTTTAGAAGAGCAGGCAACATCCACAAGATTGATTGTCACAACACCTTGATTGAAACGTCCATAATATTTAGGTTTATTTGTTTCAGGATCAACATATGGTGTTAAGAAACTACGACATCCCATACATGTATAGCAATGTCCTTCATCATTTTTATCAACTTTTAATTCCAACATTTTCTTTTCAGAAATATAATCTGGAACCATACGTTTCGCTGTACATTTTGCTGCCAATTCAGTTAAATACCAATATTTGCTGTCTTCACTAATATTATCTTCTTCTAAAACATAGATTAATTTAGGAAAGGCTGGTGTTACATAAACACCTTTTTCATTTTTAACACCTAAAATTCTTTGGTTTAATGTTTCTTCAATAATTAAAGCTAAATCATCTTTGATTTGTCCATCAGGGACTTCATTTAAATACATAAAGACAGTTACAAATGGTGCTTGACCATTTGTTGTCATTAACGTAATAACCTGATATTGAATCATTTGGACACCACGATTAATTTCTTTACGCACACGATATTCAGCCAATTCATTAATTTGTTCTTCACTGACAGGAATATTTTCCTGCTCAAATTCTTCTCTTACTTCTTTTCTAAACTTCTGACGACTGACATCAACAAAAGGAGCTAAGTGAGATAAACTGATACTTTGTCCCCCGTATTGTGAACTTGCAACCTGAGCAATAATCTGTGTTGCAATATTGCAGGCTGTAGAAAAGCTCTTAGGTCTTTCAATCATTGTTTCACTGATGACAGTTCCATTTTGTAACATATCTTCAAGATTAACTAAACAGCAGTTATGCATATGTTGAGCAAAATAGTCTGAATCATGAAAGTGAATGATTCCTTCTTCATGAGCTTTCACAATATGTCCTGGTAATAATAGACGTTTTGTAATATCTTTGCTGACTTCCCCAGCCATATAATCTCTTTGAACACTATTAACAGTTGGATTCTTATTAGAATTTTCTTGTTTAACTTCTTCATTAGCACATTCAATCAAGCTTAAAATCTGTTCATCTGTTGTATTTGATTTACGCACTAATGCTCTCATATAACGATATGTAATATATTTTCTTGCCACTGCAAAAGCATTCAATTTCATAATTTCATTTTCAACAAGATTTTGAATTTCCTCAACATTTAGCGCTCTTTTCATTTTTTCACATTGATACTTCACATTATTTGTAATATTATCAATATCTTCGTCTGATAATCTATCTGTTTCTACAACTTCATTATTGGCTTTTTCAATCGCTGCAGTAATTTTCGTTTGATCAAATAAGACTTCAGATCCATTACGTTTAATAATTTTCATAAAAACCCTTCCTCCTCACTTATTGTATCTGTTAGTTTATCACATTCATCTTTTGAATAAAAGGAATATACACCATCACTCAAGATTTTTTTAATTCTCCACAAACAAAATCAAAAAGCATTGATTATATCAATACTTTTTGATTTATGTATCTGCTTTTTATAAACTTGTATGAATCTATTATAGCTTATTCATCGACAAAATAAAAGTATAAAGCACATAATTCTCAAGAAAATAATCGCTAATATTTCATTTCAAAACTTTTTTCATTCTCTAAAACTGCCAAATCTTCAACTTCACATTGTTCTATTCGAATATAGCGAATACTATGCATATAGTCAATAACCTGCTGAATCAAAGAAAGTTCACCTTGTAAGCATGCTTCCACATCACCATTACTTAAATTTCTAACCCAACCTGTTAAATGCAAACGTGTTGCCTGTTGGTAAAATGTAATACGAAACCCAACACCTTGTACACGCCCTTTAAAAATGAAATGTTTTCTCACCATATAACCACCTCTTTTTTCTATTTTATCATTTTATAAAAATGAAAAAAAGAGAAATCGATATGAGATTTCTCTAATCATCCAATCCTTTTTTCTTATAACCATACATGAAAGCTATCACCCCTAATAGAATCCATACTATACAGACAATTATAGCTATCACTGTCTCCTGATTAAAGAAGGGTTGTTGAACTGACAATTGTAAATAAAGCGTTTGGAAAGATGTGGTTGGAAAAATAACTGCAATCTTTTCAATCATTTCATTAAGCTGACTGAACATAGGTGGCAACATTAATAAAATCATCAACGGAGAACTCAATGTTCCAGCACTCATCTGATCTTTAGAAAGTAGACCTACCAGTGCTCCAAAAAACAAGACACTTAAAGATGATAAAACATAAAAGATAAGGAAATATCCAAAATACTCCATTGGCTCCTGACAAACCAGGAAAATAAGAATGCCATCAATCAACATCAAAACCAGTGCAACAAAAGCTTTACTCAATAAGAAATCAGTTGCACTGACATTAGCCAACATTAAAGAACGTAAAGTATGTTTTTCTTTCTCTTCAGCAACCATATTAGCTAAAACATTCAGTGGGACAATGGAAATTGTCATAATAATACACATAACAATAACAAAACTCCCTGTAGCTCCCTTAAGAATATCCCCTAATAAAAATTTATACATCACACCAAATAAAACTGGCAAAGCCAACATTAAAAAAACATTTTTATTAACGAAGCAATTCTTTAAATCCTTCATAAACAAAGCTTTACAAATACGTATATTCATCATGATTCCTCCTTAGTCAGTGTTAAGAAAACTTCTTTTAAAGTTGGTTCAATGGAATGAATCATTAATAGTTCATCAATATGTTCCAATTCCTGTTTTAAAAATTTTGGATCTAAAGGAATCGTATAGTCTTCTTGACTTGTTTTCATACGAATCTGTTTTTTAGAATATTTAAGTTTCAAATCTTCAGGATGTCCACTTTCAATAATGTGTCCATGATTCAAAAATGCAACACGATGACACATTTCATCTGCTTCTTCCATATTATGAGTTGTTAAAAAGACAGTCGTCCCTTTCGCATTAAGTTTCTTGATAATTTCCCTTACCTCATTAGCAGTTGAGGGATCTAAATTTGCTGTTGGTTCATCCAAAAACAGAAGAGATGGTGAATGAATAATGGTTCTAGCAAAGATTAATCGTTGTTTCATTCCTTTTGATAATTGACTAACTAATTGTTTTTTAGCATCTAATAAATCAACTTCTTCTAAGACTTTTTCAATACAGCTTTTATCAATATCATAGATTTTTGCAAATAACAGTAAATTATCATAAACACTCATCTTTTCATATAATCCACTATTATCACTCATAATCCCTATTCGACTTTTTATTTTTGAAGAAAAAGGCTTCTCCCCTAGTATCTGAATATCTCCTCCATCACTTTTTAACTGTCCCGTCAATAATTTAATCGTTGTTGTCTTTCCAGCTCCTGAAGGACCTAAAAAACCAAAAATTTCCCCTTTTCGAACTGAAAAATCACATCCTTGTAAAGCAACTGTCTTCTGAAAACTTTTTGATAGTTGCTTAACCTCAATAACATTTTTATCCATCATACTCCCTCCTTTTTCCTACTTTCATCGTATCATAGTCATTTTTAACAGACAATCATTTTACCATTTCTTTCCTTTATTTTTACATAACATTATAATTCATGATCAATCGTATGATTTTGTGCTATAATAAAAAAGCAAAAAAGATGAAAGGAGTTTTCAAATGAATTTCAAATTACCTGTCACAAATAAAAAGAGAACCATGATCATAATTGCAGTAATTATTTTCATCATCATATTTTGTCTTTGTATCTTTTTCTTTTCAAAAAATCAGACAGTTACAAAAAAAGCAGAGAGTCAGACAGTTGTTGCCAATCAACAATCAGATGATTCAAAACAAGAACAAGACACAGCAACCATAAAATCTGATAACAACTCATCACAAAATCAAGAATCTTCAAATGATTCAGCATCAAAAACAAAAGAAACAAATAAAGATACTCAAACACAAACATCAAAAAAGAATTCTCAAACACAATCAACTTCAAAAAGCTCACAAAAGACAACAACCAATAAAAGTTCTTCTACAAACCAAAGTTCATCATCAACCCATGAACATGTATGGAAAGACCATAAATCAAAAAGATGGGTTTCTAAAATGGTGACTGTCACAGACTACGAAACACAAACAATTCGTGGAGCAAAATTTTACACTTATAATGGAACAAACGAATTAGGACAACCAACATATATTGCAAATGGTCCTACTTATTGGTTTGAAGATGGATTTACTCAGGATGATTTGAAAAACATTATAAGCGAAGGTATGAAAAATGCCGATGAAAATCGTTTATATAACGGCGTTTATTACGGTAGCTATCAAAATGTCACAAAAACAGAAAAAGTAGAAGTTGGTTCTCATCAAGAAGATCAGGGCTATTATGAGGAATATATAGATTATCAATATTACAGTATTTGTGGTGCAAAAAAATAAAAAATACGACAACGACTAACATTTTAGTCATTGTTGTATTTTTTTATATCAATGTTTTAAAATAATTAGATTTGAGATTAATCTTTATTTCTTCATTAGGATATAAGATAAATTATATCCTAATAAACTCATCATATTTCCTATAAGGAAAAAAAGAAAAGGGATTCCATCTATCAGCATATAATAAATCTTTGGAGGATAAACTTCTGGCAATATAAATAAGCAAATAAAACCCGTAACAATCAATATAAACCAAACTATCAAACATATAACATCCATCTTCCTATCATTTTTATCCATCAACAACATTCCATTCCAAATTGATGTCATAATCCCTAATCCTATGAATATCCATGTGATAGTCAATAAATAATTATATTGGGATATAAAAACCAATATATCATAACGAATGTATTGATAATATAACATCAACATCAAGTAAAAAACAGGAAATATCAAAATATAAATCTTTTTTAAAGTCCTTCTCTTCATTTTAACTCACCTCAATCTACTTTAAGTATATCATTTTTCATTAATCGTTGCATAAATGTAAAATTTCATCAAAAAAGCTGTTAACATATATAGTCAACAGCTTCAACATCTATTCTTTATTTTTTGTTATGAGTAATAAAGTTATAGGCATCTTTGCACATATCTTCTAATGTTTTTTCAGCAACCCATCCCAGTTCTTCTCTTGCCTTAGCTGGATCTGCATAACAAGTTGCAATATCTCCAGCACGTCTTGGTTTGATTTCATAATTGATTGTTACATTGTTCGCTTTTTCATAAGCTTTCACAATATCTAAAACACTATAACCATGACCAGTTCCTAAATTATAAGTATAAACACCATGATCATCAACAAGTTTCTTTAAAGCTTTCACATGTCCTTTAGCTAAATCGACAACGTGAATATAATCTCTGACTCCTGTTCCATCAGGTGTATCATAATCATTTCCAAAAACACCTAAGCATTCTAATTCTCCTACTGCAACTTTAGAAATATATGGAACTAAGTTATTTGGTATACCATTTGGATCTTCTCCTAATAATCCACTTTCATGTGCACCAATAGGATTAAAATATCTTAATAAAACAATATTCCATTCATGATCTGAAATATAAATATCTCTTAATATATTTTCAATCATTAATTTTGTTGTTCCATATGGATTTGTTGTTGGTCCTAATGGGAAATCTTCTTGAATAGGAACTGTGTGAGGATTTCCATAAACAGTTGCACTTGATGAGAAAATCAAATTTTTACAATTATATTTTCTTAACAATTGACATAAAACAAGTGTACTCAATAAATTGTTTTGATAATATTCCATTGGTTTTTGAACTGATTCACCCACTGCCTTATACCCAGCAAAATGAATAGCTCCATCAATTTGATTATCTTGAAAAACTTTTTCCATTGCTTCTAAATCACAACAATCTACTTCATAAAAAGCAGGTCTTTTTCCAGTGATTTTTGCAATGTTATCTAATGCTTCAGGTTTAGAATTATAAAAGTTATCTACAATGACAACCTCATGTCCTTCCTGCATCAATTCTACAACTGTGTGGCTTCCAATATATCCTGCGCCACCTGTTACTAATATTCTCATTTGTTTTCCTCCCTTAAATAGTCATCAAATATCTTTTGAATCGCCTCTTTTGTTATAGCGCCTTCATGTAATTTCTTTGTTCCTTCAAAAAAACAAGGAACATAATAATAATCATAAGTATCAGCCAATTCACTCTGTTCACTTTCTTCAATCATTTCTAAAGGAATACGTTGATACTTTGCATCCTGCTGATACAATTCATGTATCCAGGCTAATGCCTGACGACAATATGGACAATTCTTTAAATAAAATAATTTCATATTAAATTAACCTCATTGTCTTAATCACAACAGGTTCAATTGGACAATCACGAGCATCTGTTGGGACATTAGCGATTTCATCAATCACATGTTTCCCTTTTGTGATTTTTCCAAAAGCTGCATACTCCCCATCTAAATGAGGTGCATCTTCATGCATGATAAAAAACTGTGAGCTGGCAGAATCCTTAATCATCGTACGTGCCATGGAAAGCACTCCTCTTGTATGTAATAAAGGATTATCAATACCATTGCTTTTAAATTCACCTTTAATCGCTGGTGTTTCATGAATATGCATATCTTTATCATATCCTCCACCTTGAATCATAAAGCCAGCAATGACACGATGGAAAATCAATCCATCATAAAAGTGGCTTTCAATCAGGTCAACAAAATTCTTCACAGTACGAGGCGCAATCTCAGGATATAATTCACCAGACATTACTTCTCCATTTTCCATTTCAATTTCAAAATCAATCGTTTTCATAACTTATCCTCTTTCTCTTCAATCATTCGATCATTTTTCTGTATTGTTTGTTCTTTTTTCTTTTGTAAATAAAATTTTATACCAAAAAATAAAACAATTAATGCTATTAAACCTAATAATAGATGTACTATTTTATTCATTTGTTCAAATTGATATGCTAAAGCGACAGTTAAACATAGATTGAGAATCAGTAAAGCTCCCGTGGTTTTAATTCTATGATTATAAAGACAGTCCAATGCTAAAGCATTTGACAAAAACAATATAATAATCAGTCCTACTTCCATGTTTTATCCTCCTGACACTATCATAACATCTTTTTCAATAAATTTCACTATAATTATGCTGTAACCGTTTTCATTAAATTATAAATATGTTAAAATGAAAGAAAGATATTCCAAAAAAATATTAAAGGAGCGTGATGATAATGAGAGCTTATCACTCAAACGAAATTGGAAATGTCGTTGTGTTAGGTCACTCTGGGAGTGGCAAAACCAGTGTGATTGAAGCCATGGCTTATCGTGCTGGTTTAACAAATCGTATTGGGAGAATTGAAGACGGGAATACCCTTAGTGATTATTCACCTGAAGAAATCAAAAGACATTCTTCTGTAGGATTATCTGTTATTCCTCTTGAATGGAACAACTGTAAAATCAATTTGTTAGATACGCCTGGTTCTTTTGATTTTATCGGTGAAGTAGAAGCGGCTTTAAAGGTTGCTGAAAGTGCATTAATTGTTGTACCTGCTACAGAAGGTATTAGTGTTGGTACTAAGGAAGCAATGCATAAAGCTTATGACAAAGCTAAAATGATTTATATTAGTGGCTTAGATTACCCTAATGCTGCCTATCATCAAAAACTTGAAGATTTAAAAATGACTTATGGTAAAGCTATTGCACCGATTCAAGTGCCAATCATGGAAGGTCATAAAATGGTAGGTTATGTCAATGTTGCGAAAATGGAAGGTCGTTATTTTGATGGTGAACAGACTCATCCTTGTCCTATTCCTGATAATATGTGGGACGAAATAACACCTATTAAAAACATGATTGACGAAGCCGTCGCGAATACCAATGATGAATTATTAGAAAAATATATTAATGAAGAACCTTTTACAAAAGAGGAAATTTCTTGGGCATTACGTCAAGGTGTTATGAATAAAACATTGATTCCTGTTTTATGTGGAACAAATCAAATTGGTATTCAAATCATTTTAAATTCTATGGTGGCATTCTTTAGTGCTGCTGGAGATATGGTTAATTCTATGGTTGTGCATAATGAAGAAACGGATGAAGATGATTTGATTGGTTATGATGAATCTTTAGCTCCATCACTATTTGTTTTTAAAACAATTGCCGATCCTTTTGTTGGTCGTATTTCTTTATTTAAAGTTTGTACAGGTTCTATTCGTACAGGTATCACATTATTTAATGTACAGAAAAAAGAAGCTGAAAAGATCAATAAACTTTATGTGATGAAAGGTAAAGATTTGATTGAAACAGATTGCCTCTATGCTGGGGATATTGGTGCTTTATCTAAATTATCATATACACAAACGAATGATACTTTATGTACTTTAGATTATCGTATGACTTATGAAACAATTTTATTTTCAAAACCATACTATGGTAAAGCTATTAAACCTGTAGGTAAGGCTAATGAAGAAAAAATTACAAATGCTATTAATAAACTTCTAGAAGAAGATAAAACATTAAAATTTGAAAACAATCCAGAAACAAAACAACAATGTATTTATGGTATTGGTGATATTCATATTGATAGTGTTGTTTCTAAATTAAAAGAAAGATTTAAGATTGATGTCACTTTAGATAATATTATTATTCCTTATCGTGAAACAATTCGTGGTCAAGTGACACAAAGATATAAATATAAGAAACAATCAGGTGGACATGGACAATATGGTGATGTTGAAATGACATTTGAACCTTTACATGATTATACTGTTCCTTTTGTCTTTGAAGAAAAAATCTTTGGTGGAGCCGTTCCTAAAGCTTATTTCCCTGCTGTAGAAAAAGGTTTAGTAGAAGCAACAAAACATGGTATTTTGGCACAGTACCCTGTTTTAGGTATTAAAGCCACTTTGATTGATGGTTCATATCACAGTGTCGATTCTTCTGAAATGGCATTTAAAACAGCTACAATTATGTGTTTTAAAGAAGCTATGGAAAAAGCAAAACCAGCTTTATTAGAACCATTCATGACTTTACACGTTTATATTGATGAACAATTTACGGGAGATATTATGGGACATTTCAATAAAAAACGTGCGCGTGTGATGGGAAGTGAAATCTTAGAAGATGGTTTAATTAAGATTACAGCTGAAGCCCCACAAGAAGAAGTCATGAATTATGCTGTTGATTTACGAGCAATGACACAAGGTCAAGGCTTCTTTGATATGGAATTTTTGGGATATGAATTTGCTCCTGAACATGTTGCCAAACGTGTGATTGCAAACCATCAACAATAGTAGTCAGAAGCTCTTAGGAGCTTCTTTTTTTAAAATTTATAGTTATAATCACATGAATTCCCATAATATTCCAATAAGAATTCCTTGATTTTATTTGACAGTTTCCAAAAATGCTTTAGAATAGATTATAGAATTATAGCAATAAAGGAGGAATCTCTTGTGATGAAAAAGAAAATTGTCGCCTCTCTTTTATC
Source organism: Massilimicrobiota sp. An105 (assembly GCF_002161155.1). Taxonomy (NCBI): domain Bacteria; kingdom Bacillati; phylum Bacillota; class Erysipelotrichia; order Erysipelotrichales; family Erysipelotrichaceae; genus Massiliimicrobium; species Massilimicrobiota sp. An105. The sequence continues at coordinate 21,481 of NZ_NFLY01000011.1, read as the reverse complement.
ATTAAGTATGCTGGCTTGTGCTTTGGCATCAACATATATAGTCAATGCTACTGATTTTGAAGGTCAAGAATCCAAATATATTAAATTATGTTCTTCTTCAAAATTAACGAGCAATCAGCAAACAACATGTAAAGAGTTTAATAGTTATTTATATGAAAAAAATAAAGAATTAAAACAAGAAGCTTCTCAGGCTAAAAAAGAAGCTGAAGATACAAAAGATGATCTTGCAAAAATTGCTGATCAAATTTCACAAATTGATACCAAAATAGAATCAGCTCAAAGTGAGCTTAACTATGTTCAAGATAGTATAGATAAACTCAAAAAAGAAGTTAAAAAACAAAGTGAACAACTTCAAGAACGTTTGTATAGTATGCAAACAACTTTAAATTCTCATATTTTTACAACTTATATTTTTGGAGCAGACACTTTTTCTGATTTTATGAGTCGTGTCATTAATATCAAAGAAATTACAAATTATGATAATGAATTGATTGCTCAAATTAATGAAAATTTAAAAGAAGTTGAAAAGCAAGAAACAACTTTAAAAAATCTAAAGGATTCTTTAGAAGCTGACAAAAAAGAACAGGCTAATCTACAAAAAACATTCCAAGCTAAACTGACTGAACAAAATAAAACAATTGCCAACAATAATTCTGAAGCAGCAGCAAATCAAGAATCTATTGAAACTATCCAAAAGAATTTAGCAGCCATTCAAAAGGCATCAAATGCTTCAAAGGTCAATAATGTCACACAGGCAACACCAAATAAAAAGCCTTCTTCTCCATCTGGTTCTCAATCAACACAAAAGCCAAGTGAAGATCAAAATGAATCTAATCAAAGCAATTCAAATCAAAATGATGAAAAAGAAGATAACAATAATAACAATGAAAACAATAACAACAATAATCAGGAAAACAACAACAATACAACCCCTGGTGACAGCCTAACATCTAGTGAAGAACTTGGTTTAGCCATTGCAAATAAAGCTTTATCACGTCAAGGTTACATGTATGTATGGGGTGGTGGACACAGTTGGAGCAGTATTCAAAATCCTAATTGGACACAATTTGATTGTTCTGGATTAGTCAATTGGTCACACTATCAGGCCGGAGTCAACTTAGGACGTATCCATTATACTGGTTCACTCATCAATGCTGGAACAGGTATATCAAGAAGTGAATTACAAGCAGGCGATATTATTCTCTTTAGTAGTAATGGACAAGCCAGTGGTGTTCACCATGTAGGTATTTATATTGGAAACAACCAAATGGTTCATGCACCATCTACGGGGCAACCTGTCCAAGTCGCTAATTTAAGTTATAGTTATTGGCAAAATGAATGGTATACTTGCCGTCGTTTATATTAGACATCCTTGAGATGTCTTTTTTTCATGCAAAAAAGCGATATTTTCTATCGCTTTTACAATCTTAAATCTTTATTTTTAGATAACAATGATGCTGCTGCCTCATCACAAATCACTGTAAAATTAGGATGAAGTTTCAAAATCGTTGCAGGAACTTCTTGACTGATTGGTTCTTCTATAAAACGCTTGAATATCTCTGCTTTTTCTTGACCATCTACAATCATCACTAAATGTTTAACACGCATTAAACTTTTAGCTCCCATTGTAATCGTATAAGGTTGTCGAGGTCTTTCACCATAAGTTGGATTCACTGCTAATTTATCTTTATATTCCATACAGTAAGTGTAACTGTCAAACTGCGTACAACGTGGACAGTTACCACAAAAATGGCCATCATGTCCAAGCCCAAGCACCATCACATCTATGCCTCCAGCCTGTCTAATCTGCCAATCATAATCCTGCCAGTTATCTAATGAAATACGGTGGATATGTTCTTTAGAAATATGTGCTGGTTCAAAAAACATTTCTTTCATCTCAGCCCAGTTTGTTCCATATTTTTCACCTATATATGGATTTTCATCAAATAAATAATATTCAATATCTTTAAATTTTTCTTGATCTTTAATGAGTGGAATCATCATCTTATATAACATACGTGGAGTTCTACCAGAAGTTAAAGAAATATTCACCCTCTTATCTTGCAGCATAGCTCCAAGCAAAATATACATAGCACTTTCACTCATTGCTTTCAAATCTTTTTCAATAACCAATTTCATAATAACATTCTCCTTTATCTCTTTTTCTCTTTTTTTATGAACATTCCTATTGTCAGTCCAATCATCATTCCTAAACTAATTCCTAAAGCAACACCTAAATCACGAAATAATATGGCTCCAGCACATATTCCTAGTCCTATGCCTTCTGACATATAATTTTCATTATAGATTTTATTATTTTTACGATAATAAACAAAAATAGTCACCAAACAAATTCCCATAATAATAAAATACCAAATAATTGTCATCAGCATCACTCCTATGCACCATGATTTATAGCTTCATCAACAAAACTTCCAATCTTGGGATTAAAACAATACCTTTTCACTTTTTTATTTATACAACTCTAAACTTTTCTTACTACTTAAAAAGCCTTATTTTCAAAATAGAGACTTGATGAACATATACTGAATCATTATCAACTCTCATATGTACTACTCAAAATCATTATTTTCAGACTCCCACTGTTATTCTTTCTATATTTATTTTACTCTTTATTTCTTTGACTATCAATTCATAACTATCAGTCATATAAAAATTTCATATTCATCCACTTTTATGAACATTCTATAGCTTTACACAATAAACAAGCATCATTTTTATTATAAATATATTGTAAAAAAATAACCACATCAAATGTGGCTATTTATGATATGTTTCATGTCTTATAATTTTAAATGCACGATAAATCTGTTCAACTAAAATCAAACGCATTAATTGATGTGGAAAAGTCATTTGTGAAAAGCTAATACGTGCATTGGCTCTTGTTAGTACATCTTCTCCATGTCCCAATGATCCACCAATGACAAAATCAATCGTACTTTTTCCATTAATCATACAATCTTCAATACGTTCAGCAAATTGAATTGAATCTAATTCTTTACCTTGAACATCTAATAAAATCATATAATCATCTTGTTTAACTTTATCTAAAATACGTCTTCCTTCTTTAGATTTTACAATTGTTTCTTCAGCTAATGAAGGATTGTCAGGTATTCTTTCATCTGCAACTTCAATCACTTCAATATCTGAATAAGCTGATATTCTTTTTAAATATTCTTTGATTCCATCATCTAAATATTTTTCTTTTAATTTTCCAACACAAATCAATTTAATTTTCATAGTTTCCTCCTGATACAACGTCAATTTGACTTGCTACTTTTATATTTGAAAAAGCAATATTTTCCTTAGCAAATATTTGTTCATATGTTGCAAGAGCTTTTTCTTTTGTATTTGCTTCCTGTGATAAATGAGCTAATACTATTTCTTTTGTATTGTCCCCTATCATTTCACACATTAAATGCGCACTATATTCATTATTTAAATGTCCTTTATCATTAAGAATTCTATTCTTTAAAAACATCGGTCTTTTTGTCGCCATCAACATTTCAATGTCATGATTACTTTCAATGATATAGTAATCTAAATTTTGCATATATTGACGATTTTTTTGTGACACATAACCCGTATCAGTCATATATAATAACTTTTCATTCTGACTGGAAATCACAAATCCAATAGGATCACTGGCATCATGTGATGTTCTCAATGTTAAAACATCAAAGACACCGAATTGACGATGCGTATAAGGTTCTAATGTGTGATATTCATCTAAATCCTTAATATTCTTTTTAGCACTATAAATTTTTCCTGTATCAAAAATATGAATATTTTTATTATGATCATAATGATCATGTGTTAAAAAGACATAAGTAATATCTTCTTCATGAAATCCTAACTGATTTAATTTAAATAAAAGTTGTTTTCTAGTAATACCACAATCAATCAATATCCCACATTGCTGATCATAAATAAATGTAGCATTACCTTTTGATCCACTTGCTAAAACATGAAATTCCATAGTTCAACTCCTTTGTGATTCTATTATACAAATTCAACCATAAAAAAACAACTTTTTCATATATGAAAAATTTAACAAGAAATTAAAAATGTGATAAAATAGTAGTATCAAAGGAGGGGTATTTTATGCCTAGAATTATTACTATTGCAAGAGAATACGGATCTGGTGGTCGTTTAATTGCACAACGTGTTGCAGAAAAATTAGGAATCTTTTATTACGATAATGAAATTATAGATCTTGCTGCCAGAGAATTGGGATTTGATGTTGATACAATTCGTAAAGTTTCTGAAGAAAAATCATCAAGTTTTATGTATACTCTTTCTTCGACTGCTTTTACCCTACCATTAAACGATCAGGTTTTTGCAATGCAGTCTAAAATCATCCGTCATATTGCTGAAAATGATACATGTATTATTGTCAGTGGTTGCGCTGATTATATTCTAGAAGATTTTGATGATGTTTTAACTGTCTTTGTTCATGCACCATTTGAATCAAGAGTAAGACGTGTTAAAGAAGACTATAAAGAAAAACACGAAGATTATAAAAAATTTGTTATGAAAAAAGATAAAGCAAGAAGTAATTATTATAATTATTATACGACTAAAAAATGGGGTCAATTAAAGAATTTTGATTTAACTATCAATAGTGATTTTGGTATTGAAGAAGTGGCTGATATTATTGTTGCTTTATATAAGAAAGGTGAACATAAAAATAAATAATAGTGAAAAAGAAAAACCTGCGTAAGCAGGTTCTTTTTATTTAAGTCCGTATTTTTTATTGAATTTTTCTACACGTCCATCAGCACTAGCAAATCTTTGTTTTCCTGTATAGAATGGATGACAATTTGAACATGTATCAACACGAATTTCGTTTAATACTGATCCAGTTTCAAATTCAGCACCACAAGAAGTACAAACGACTTTTACTTTTTTATAATCTGGATGAATTCCTTTTTTCATTTTTCATTTCTCCTTCCGCCTTGAAATATTTGCTACTTCAAAGTAAGTTGCTCAATTATAATATCATTTCTTGACGATAAAAACAATAGTTTTTTTATTTTTTATTCATCAATATGATATCTTGTAATATGAGCACCTAATGTAATTAATTTATGATCAATGTTATCATAACCACGATCAATATGATAAACGTTTGTAATTTCAGTTCTTCCTTCAGCAATAAGTCCAGCAATAACCAAAGCTGCACCACATCTTAAATCAGTAGCCTCAACTCTTGTTCCATGCAATGGTGTTGGACCATGAATCACACTGGCAGCTTCTTCTAAATCAATATGAGCTCCCATTTTATTAAGCTGTGGACAATGTTTAAAACGTTCAATATAAATCGTTTCTTTCACATGCGAATCACCTTGTGCCTGTGTTAAAAGTGTTGTTAAAGGTTGTTGTAAATCTGTCGCAAAACCAGGATAAATCTGCGTTTTAACATTAACTGGTTTTAAAGCATCATCTCGACCATAAACAACAATACTATCTCCTACAACATCCATTTTAATTCCCATTTCTTTTAACTTTGAAATTAAAGCTTCTAAGTGTTGAGGAATAATATTTTGAACAATAACTTTTTCACCCGCTGCTGCAGCAATAATCAAGAATGTTCCAGCTTCAATACGATCAGGAATAATTTCATGAAAAGTTCCACTCAGATGATCAACTCCATCAATCGTAATTGTATCCGTTCCTACACCTCTGATTTTTGCTCCCATTTTTGTAAGCAAATTGGCAACATCAATAATTTCAGGTTCTTTCGCTGCATTTTCAATGACTGTTTTTCCTTGAGCACGCACTGCTGCCAACATAATGTTGATTGTTGCTCCAACAGAAGCAAAATCTAAATAAATAGAATTTCCTACTAATTCTTCTGCTTCTAATAAATACGTATCATCTTCATATGTGATTTTTGCTCCTAAAGCTTCAAATCCTTTTAAATGAAGATCAATAGGACGTGGTCCTAAATAACATCCTCCAGGCATTTTAATTTTGACTCTTTTATATTTTCCTAGTAATGCTCCCATAAAATAATAAGAAGCTCTTAACTTGTTCACTGCATCACTTACTAAAGGTATATCTTCCATATGAGTTGGATCTACTTTAATACGTTCTCCATCTATTTCTACATCACATTTTAATTCTCTTAAAAGTGTTGCTAAAGCTGCAACATCTGAAATTTCTGGGACTCCTAATATTTCTACTGGTCCATCTGACAAAACTGCTGCTGGAATCAATGCTACTGTTGCATTCTTTGCTCCGCTAATTCTTACTGTTCCATTTAATTTATATCCACCATCAATCGCAATTACTTCTGCCATGTGTTTATTTCCTTTCTACTTATTTATATATATCTAATCAATATTTATGACACTATTTCTCTTTTTAATGAGATTATACACATTTATATCGTTAATATCAAAACAATTTCAAAAAATTTTTCGACTTCATTATATCATTCAAATGGATATATCACAATCTTATTTCATATTTATTTCTAATAAAATATCTCTATTATATTAATACTTTTATAAATCATTTTATTGCATTTATTTCAAAAAAATTCTTTACACTTTATTTGAGAGTGCTATACTTATAGTATAGTCAAAAATGGTCCGTTGGTGAAGTGGTCAACACACTAGGTTCTCATCCTAGCATTCAGGGGTTCGAACCCCCTACGGACTACCAGTAGAAATCAAAAAAGTCCGATAAAATGGACTTTTTTTCATTTTAAAAGTACCCGCGACACTCATACGACACTTATTTAGAAAAAAAACATAGTTTATGACTACTTGTTTATGCTCATCACAATTATAATAGACATTCTAAATCCCCCCAATCTTTTCAACATGCGTCTTGATCGTTCATCATTTTTTTCACTAGCAATATCATCAAGATCCATTATGCATTCGATAATATCTTTTGTGTTATCTAACTTTATACTATTATTATTTATACAGCATCTTTGAGCATTAACACATCTCAATATATAATCAATCATGCTCATATCATTTTCTAATGCATCATTCATTATTTTTTCTCTTCTTTACTGACTCTTAATTCAATTCGTTCTTCTCTCATCATATTACATCTCCTCACATTTTATCCCTAGTATGCATTTTTGTCCGTACATATTCAATATATACAGATATATTCACATATTATTATCTTGATTTTAATAATAATATATTTTTATATCTACTGATTTTTAAATATAAAAAAATAAAAGGAGTTGAAAAACAACCCCTAACATATTATTTTACTTTCAATTTTAATGATGATTTAATAAATACAGCTTCAGTAATTGTTATTAGTTTATTATTATCATCTATAATATACGAAAAAGCTAGTGAACGTATATAAAACGACCTTACAATATCATTGTTATGAATAAATGGATATAATCTAGGATTTTCTTTTAAAACATTTATTTTTTCCTGTAATTCATCTTTGATTCTCATTCTATTTTCTAATAAAAACATACTGACTTCTGTAGAAACAATAACCTTATACACATTAAAGCCCTGATTCTTCCAAAATAGTAAAAAATTCTTCTTCAGTATGTGTTTTTATTTTTCCTTCTTTGATGAGCTTATATTTTTCTAAAGTTCTATTCTCAAATTCTTTATCAATACTATCATTATAAATTTTTATCATTTTTGTTAATAAATCTGTAGGTATTTTAGAAATACCATTAGAAGTTGGAAAATCATTTACATTCAATTTAGAATCCATGAATATCACCTCTGCTTATAATATACCATAATATCAAAGAAAAATATACTCTTAAATGAGAGATAAAACATATGACATCGAATATCAAGGAAAGATCTTTTTTATCCACATATTTAGAAACTGTATTTATTATAATATCATTAGTATATATCCAATTAAATTAAAAAGAATTGAAAAAATATTTTTAAGTCTATATTAAAAGTAGTTAAAATTAAAAATTTACATATTAATTTACGATACTCATTTAGAAAAAACATAGTTTATAACTTCTTATTTATGATGATTATTTATATAAGTATAAAAGCAACTTAATTGACGTTCAAAAATACATTAAAAATATTCCTCCAATCATAATATCGTCTAGGAATAAAATTTCATTTTTCAATTGACGTATTTTTATCATCTTTTCAATTTGCATTATCATTCTTTGTGGCACACTAGAAGTGGGAACTATATGAGTAAATAAAAATACTCAAAGAGAAAGAGAACTGCGCCAATAGGACTTTAAATAATTGAAGGGTCCAGATTTTAATCATTGATCTTTAAAACATCTATAAATACTAAAATGATAATATGTATATTTCATTGCGAAAATAATTTTTTACTCATATAATAAAGAATAGAGATTATAAAATCAATCTATATGAAATGAGATTTGACACTCATATCATTTATAATTTAAATTAAAAAAAGAATCACGAATGATTCTTTGATAACTCTATGGCTGGGGTACTTGGATTCGAACCAAGGAAATGTCAGATTCAGAGTCTGATGCCTTACCACTTGGCTATACCCCAATCACAAAATCTATTATATATCTTTTTTTTAAAGGAGTAAAGAAAAAAATGAAAATACGCACACGTTTTGCACCTAGCCCTACTGGTTACATGCATATTGGTAATTTAAGAACAGCTTTATATTGTTATTTAATCGCCAAAAAGAATAATGGAGATTTTATTTTAAGAATTGAAGATACTGATCAAAAAAGAGAAGTCAGTAATGCCAGTCAATTGATATATCAGACTTTAGAAGAAACAGGTCTACATTATGATGAAGGTCCTCAAATGGGTGGTCCTTATGGACCATATATCCAATCACAAAGATTAGATATTTATCATCATTATGCTCAAGAATTAATTCGTAAAGGTGGTGCTCATTATTGTTTTTGTTCAGATGAAATCAAAGAACAAGATCCTTGTATTCATTTAAGTGATGAAGAAATTCAACAAAAGATTCAAAATGGTACTCCTTATGTTATTAGACAAACCATTCCTCAAACAGGTATAACGACTTTTGATGATGAAGTCTATGGACATATTGAAGTTGAAAACAAAACCTTAAATGAAGGTATTCTCATTAAAAGTGATGGCTATCCTACATATAATTTTGCAAATGTTATTGATGATCATCTCATGCACATCACTCATGTTGTAAGAGGAAATGAATATCTTTCCAGCACTCCTAAATATAATCTGATTTATCAGACATTAGGTTGGGATATCCCCACTTATATTCACCTTCCTACCGTCAATAAAGATGAAACACATAAATTAAGTAAACGTGATGGTGATGCATCTTATTATGATTTAAAAAATCAGGGGTTTTTAACTGAAGCTATTATGAATTATATTGCACTTTTAGGATGGGCTCCTGAAGGTTGTGAAATCTTATCTTTAAATGAATTGATTGAACAATTTGATATTCATCATATTTCTAAAGCTCCTGCTATTTTTGATATAGAAAAATTAAAATGGATCAATGGTATGTATTTACGCAATATGCCTTTGCAGGATTTTCATAAACTTTTATTACCACACTATTCTTTTATTCATCAATCTGTTAATTTATTAGAAGTCTCTCGTGTCCTACAACCTCGTTTACTTCAGGTCAATGATGCAATCATTCAAGAAACATTAGACTTTATCAATCAGGCATATCCATTTGATATTCAAGTCTATTCTCATAAAAAATTTAAAACAAATCCTGAAAAATCACTCAATGCTCTCTTATTAGTACAAAACCATTTGCATGAAATATCAGATTTTCAAAATGATGAAAATATTCTTCAATTCTTTATCAATCTTGCTAAAGAAAATGGTATGAAAAATGGTCAAATCATGGAACCTGTCAGAGCTGCCTTAACTCATAAACGTTCTAGTGCTGGTGGTGCCGTTGAACTAGTCCACATATTCGGAAAAGAAGAAACATTAAAACGTCTTGATCAGGCTATTCAAAATCTTAAAGATTCTCTATAAATACAGATAATTCATTTACTTCACAGATAATCTTTCAATAATATGAACACTTAATAACTCTGTGGTTGGAATATAATCCTTTCTTTGAATACGATCAACCAGTCTGTGTACAGCCTCTTTTCCCATACTTTCTTTTTGAACTTGTAATGTTGTTAAAGGGGGAATCATTTTTTGTGCTAAAGGTATGTCATCAAATCCTGTTACTCCAATATCATCAGGAACTTTCAAACCTAATTTTGTTAAGGCCTGTATAACTATAAAAGCATTTGAATCATTAGCACAAATAAGTACTTCAGGTAATTCTTTCGATTGTAAAAGAGATACAATACAATCTATCTGATGGTGAAGAATGTACTTTTCAATATTTTCTAAAAAAGAATATTTTTGAATATATTGTTCATCACAATACCCATTGATCAAATGATGATGAATAAGCGCTTCCTTATATCCTATAAAGCGATCTTGAAAACTCAAAGAATAGTTCAAATCACCAAAAAAGCCAATCTTTTTGTATCCTTTTTGAATAACATAGTTTGTAATCATATACCCACCTTGTTTATTATGAGTGAGTATACAATCACAAGCATCATACAATGAAGTAAAATCAACTAATACAATTGGTATTCCTGTATTTTTTAATGTTTTTAGATTTCCAGAAGAGATTTTTCCAACAATCAAAATACCTGCTACTTTTCTTTCTAAAATACATTCAGGGATATCCATATTGGCATCTTCAAAATAGTGCATAATGGAAGAATAGCCTAAAATCTTAGCCTCTTCTACAATAGATTTTAAAACAATGGAATAAAAATGACCTGCATCTGCATAATAACTTTGCATCATAATACATATATTTGATCTAGAAAAAACAGATAAATATTTTCGCTTTTCATTAATATATCCCATTTCATCAGCCGTACGTAAAATAAGCAAACGCATTTGATCACTCACACCTGGTTTATCATTTAAAGCAATGGATACAGCATTAATCGAAATATTCAATTTTTCAGCGATATCTCTCATTGTTACCTTCATCTTTAATTCCTCTTATTCTCATTATTATTTTCATTATATCTTTTTAAAAATATTTTATAATTGTTTTTATCTTTTATAGTATATCATTATCAAATAGAAAAAACCATGTCGTTATGATATGATGTCCGCCCTTAATAAAATACTGTTAAGGGCGGTTACCATATCAATTATAACATGGCTTTTTTATAATTCTTCTCCATTTGTTTCAATGACATGTTTGTACCAATCAAAAGATTTTTTCTTCATTCTTTTCATATCTTTTAAATCATTATTTTTACGATTGACATAAATCATCCCATATCTTTTATTCATATTAGCACGGCTGCTTAAAATATCAACTGGTCCCCAGACAAGATATCCTCGACAATCCACACCTTCTTCAACTGCTTTTTTCATTTCTTCAATATGCTTACGCATATAATCTATACGATAATCATCAATGATTTCACCATTTTCATTGATTTCATCATCACAACCAAAGCCATTTTCAACTACATAGATAGGCATTTCATAACGATCGTATAATTGACGTAAAGTAATTCTTAATCCAACAGGATCAATTGACCATCCAAAATCAGACATTTCCAAATATGGATTTTTCTTAATTACAACATCATTGACATTTGTTAAACTTTGTTCTCCATAATGAGAAATTGTAGACATATAGTAACTGATAGATAAATAATCAGTTTTTCCTAATTTTAAAATATCTAAATCTCCATCAAGAATTTCAGGCATTGTTCCTTCATTTTTCATATTTGCATAATAATAAGAATTATAATGTCCTCTTGCAAATACATCTAAGAAAACATAAGCTTCACTCTGTGCTTTCATACTTTCAAGTGTATCTAAAGGATGACAAGTTTCAGGATAACTTTGAACAACAGTGGCCATTCCCATGACTTTTCCACCTTTTTGGTGAATATAATCATTAACTAAGCTATGTGCAATCAAAGTATTATGCATAATTTGATTATCAAATGTTTGTGGGTTCATCCCTTCAGGACATACTCCACCAAAAAACATTTTAGGTCCTTTTTGAAGAATTCCATTTTGTTCATTAAAAATAATCCAATAATTAACCTTATCATTATATCGATCTACAATTTTTTTGCATAATTCTACAAAAATATCAACAACTTTTCTATTCGCAAAACCATTATATTTTTCTTGTAAATAAACTGGCATTTCAAAATGATATAAAGTTGGAATAGGTTCCATTCCTCTTTCTTTTAAGGCATCAATAAATTCATCATAAAATTGAAAACCTGCTTCATTATAAGTATTTTCATCACTCATCAATCTAGACCAGTCTATAGAAAAACGATAAGCATTAAATCCCATTTCTTGAAATAAGTCAAAATCTTCTTTATATCTATGATAACTGTCAATACCATCTTTAAAATCTGAGAAAACACCTGTTACAGTTAAATCACAGACAGCTGGAACTTTTCCTCCTTCCTGATAAGCTCCTTCACTTTGATGAGCAGTGACTGCCCCACCCCATAAAAAATCTTTTCTTAACATCGTTCATCCTCCTTTATTTTACTTTTATTTTTTCATCAATTTACTTGAAATTCAATGAAAAATAACTTGAATTTTTAATAAAACTATCTTGTATAATTAAACATTTTCCCATCATATTTTTCATTCAATGTCTGTTGACTGGTAAAAACACACGAAAAATTGTCATGAAAAACATGAAATGAATCCAATGGCTTGACTATGTCTAAGATTTTTTGATTGATTTCTTGAGATATACCCGTTTGCTGGCAAACTTCACATTGCTCATCTGTTTTATAGAAAACATGAACTTGATCAAAAATAATTTTGATTTTCCATATATAAGGTCTATGAATATTTTGTATTTCTTTTTGTACCTGGTTTAAAATTCTTTTTCTTATTTCATCTTCCAATGTATCATAACTGATAATCGAAGGACACTTTGTAGATATATGATGTTTTTGACAAAGTAATAAGAATTGTTCACGAATTTTCTGTTGCTTTGTTTCATCAAAATTTATACCATTCTTCATTTTTTGTTGATCATCATGATTCCATAATATAAGTTTCAATCTGGATTGATTATCATGTGTCTGATCATAAATAAAATCATAAAGTTTTAATTGAAAAACCTGCTCAAACCATTGTTCAAATTCTAATAAAAATAAACTTTTCTGTTCTGGATGACACAGTAAATTGAATGCATGTTGATATTGTTGTTCATTTAAAAGCATAAAAACACCTCTTGTCTATTATACAACAAAGAGATGTTTTTATCTCGATTTTATTTATTTTTAGTCTAAACTCTTTGACATAATAACAAACAAATCTCTTAATTTTGAACATGATGATGAAACGTTGGAGAAGTTTCATCTAATACCTGAAAAACATATCCCTGCTCAATGAGATAATCTAAAATATCTGGCAGTGCCTTGACAGTATTTTCTTGTGTTCCACTATCATGCATCAAAAACATAATATCTTCTCGATTCCCAATTTCTTCAATAGCTTTCTTTTTAAGACCATCTACCGTTTTAATCCCTTCTCCATCACCATTAATAGAAGTCCAATCATAATATTGATATCCTAAATCAATAACCTTTTTTGTTAAACGTGTCATGATACCATCATTATATTTCTTAGAAACAAGATTACTGGAACCACCTGGAAAACGTATAAAATTCACATTCTTCCCAATTTGTTGATAAACAACATCCTTAATTTTATTTAAATCACTTATATAATTTTTTAAAGAACTATAAATATATTCATAATCATGACTATATGTGTGCAATCCTATTGTATGCCCTTTTTGATATGCTTCTTTAATATAATGAAAATCTTTAGGGGAGGTTCCTGTCACAAAAAAAGTTGCTTTAATATGATATTGATCTAGAATTTCTAGAATTTCTTTGGTATTTGATGATGGACCATCATCAAAGGTTAAATAACACGTTTTCTTCCCATCACTTAAAGCTTCACGATTATCATATTGACTTAAAACTTCAATCTTTCTTATAAATGTATCCTCATTACCCGATTGATCCTTAACATGATAATAAACTTCATATTCACCAATTTTACGAATATTCAATTTAGAATCATCAATGGTTAATACTGGTGAATCATCATGATCATCTTTAACAATGACATCTTTTTTTAAATCAATTTCATCTCCAATCAATAATGTAATGGGTGTCAAACCACTCACTACTGGTGGCTGTTCATCTTTTGCCTGAACTTGTACATAGGCACTTTTCTCTGATTTATTTCCATAACTATCTTCCACAACAACTACAACTTTATAAGTTTTCACTTCATGAAAAGTATAATTTTGTTGAAAATAAACTTCTGTTTTAGAATCATCACGAATGTTTTTAACCAATTCTTTTGCAGATATTGTTTCATCTTTCAAAATTGTCTTATTTTGTGTTTCAAATTGTGGAGGTAACATATCATCAACATAAACAATTAAAGTAAAAACTTTTTGATGATAAGAATAGACTATTTTATATTGACCAAGTTGACTATTATCAACTTGATTATCAATCTTGATTTCATCTTCTTCGATATGTGAAAGTTTTTCAATATATTGTAGCGGTTCAACTTCCTGATATAATGCTAAATGAATTTCTTTATCTACAAAAGTTATACGTGGCTGTAAAAACAGATAAACAATTAAGACAATCAAACAAAATACAAAAGTATAAAAAAAGACTTTTTTCATATGTATCACCAAGATACTATATGAATGAAAAGTCTTTTTTAGTCCTCCTGTTGAAAATATTCTTCAATGATTTGTCTTTCACTAAAAGGTAATGGTTCTTCATCCAAAATCTGATAATCTTCATGCCCTTTTCCTAGACACAAAATAATATCATGAGCTTCAGCATGCTCAAGAGCATAATGAATGGCTTGTTGACGATCTTCTATAACAATATATTCCCCATTTTCTTTATTGATCCCCTCAATAATATCCTGACAGATTTTTTGTACTGATTCGCCACGTGGATTATCTGCTGTTAAAATAGAGAAAGCATGATATTTTGCGACAATTTCTCCAGCTCCATAACGTCTATGCACATCTCTATGTCCACCTAATCCATAGACACAATAAATACGGTGAGGATGATATTCACTCATAGTCGATAAGATACTATCAAAAGATAACGCATTATGTGCATAATCAATAAAAACTGTATATGGACGAGGAACTGGTACCATTTCTACACGTCCTTTTACACTGACTTGTTTTAAAGCTTCTTGGATATAAGGAACATCTATATCTAAAAGATGACATATCATAATTGCGACTAATGAATTATAGACACTAAATTTTCCAGGTGTATTCGTTTGAAATGATGCTGAAATGACACCATTTGTATCAAATGTCACACCTAATATATTATCTTGACGATAAAGATTGATGTTGCAAGCCTGTAAATCACTTTCCTGATCTATAGAATAAGTTTGAATCTGACAGTGAGCACGATCTATCATATCTAAATAATGTTCATCATCCTTGTTGAATAAACCAATGCGACACATTTGAAACAATTGTTTTTTACATGACATATAATGTTCAAAAGAGCGGTGCTCATTTTCACCAATATGATCAGGTGATAAATTCGTAAAAACACCTATATCAAAATCAATACCTGTTACACGGTCTAACATAAGTCCCTGTGATGAAACTTCCATAACACAATATTCACAACCAGCTTCTACCATTTCATGCATTAATTTTTGCAGTTCAAAAGATTCAGGTGTAGTATTCTTTGTTTTCCTAAATTCACCATTTACAATAGAACCAATTGTTCCAATAATGCCTACTTTTTTATGAGCCTTTTCTAAAATAGAAGCCACCATATAAGATGTTGTTGTTTTCCCTTTGGTTCCAGTAATCCCGATGACTTTCATTTGACGACTTGGATGATGAAAGAAAGCACAAGAAAGTAACGCTAAAGCCTTTCTTGCATTATCAACTAATAAATAAGTGATTCCCTCCTGATATTCCACTGGATGCTCAATCACAATAACCTTTGCACCTTTTTGAATAACCTGATCAATAAAAGAGTGTCCATCAACCTTTGCGCCAGGAATACAAACAAATAGACTGCCTGATTGAACTGTTCTGGAATCATAATCTATTTGTGAAACTTCTTCATCTAAATGTCCTTGAATGAACTGATAATTCATTTCATCTAGTAATTCATTTAATTTCATTTTCCTCACCATTCCTCATTTGATATCTATCTTTAAATTTGAGATATTTGTAAATCCCCATTTTTTATGTAATTTAATTTTCTAAATGCTTTATACATACTATAACAAACAACCATTGGCAAAACAACATCTATCAAAAACAGTGGTATCCAATAAGTTGTTGCCATGATTGAAAATGAATCCGTTAATCCTAATAATCCTGTTAGTCCCATAGCTGAACCTTGAACATTGCAACGTAAAGAAAAAAGCACTGAAATCATTCCACTTAACATACTGGCAAGTAGTGGTGGTATCCATATAACAGGTCGTTTGACAATATTTTTAAACTGTAAAAGACTTGTCCCTAAACCAATAGCCAAAACTTCACCAAAACGATTATCATTCATTGACATCACAGCAAGTCCAATCATTTGACTACATACTCCAGCCAGTACAGCTCCTAAAACAACACCATTAAAATCAACCATTATACTTGTTAGAAGTAAAGATGAAAGTGGTGATGTTGTGATGACACCAGCTAATAAAGCAACTAGCATTCCCATTAAAACAGAAGGCATAGTCGCACATTGTTTCATTACACTATTGAGCCAGAAAGAAATTTGATGCATAAATGGTCCTATAAGCCAGACAACCAAACCAGCACAGCCAATTGACATAACTGGTACCAGCCAAATATCAAAAGGTGTTTTTCCCTGTACCAAACGCCCTACTTCAATTGCTAAAATGACAGCTATATAAGCTAACAATGGATTCCCCGTCGCAAGCGATATCTGACCGCCATCTACAACAATTGTTCCGGCACCGATCGTTCCAGCCAGCAATGCCGTCAACAAATTCATCCCTCTAGCATCAATACATAAGCCCATTGCAATACCAATGGCAGGTCCCATTAAATAACCAAGCATGACTCCCCATTGATAAAGCATATTGATATGAATAGCCGTCCCAATCTGTTTCAAGATGATACCAAAGACAACACTCACAAAATAGCCATATGCCAATCCATTCAATGTTCTTACAATATAATTTTCATGTCTATTTCTTGCCATCCTGTTTTTCCTCTTTTCTTTGATGATTCATTAATGCAGGGAAAGCTTTCATAATACGACGCTCACTCATAGATTTATCATGTATCCATTGACGATAACTTGAGATATCATTTTCTTTCCATAAATCCATTAATTCATTAAAACTGTGTTTACTTTGTTCAACATCATCAATCAATTTTTGCATTGATGATTCTATATCCTTCATAAATTCATCTAAACGTTCATCCAAATGTGTTAATGATACGACTGTAAAAATAAGATCAATGATAAATATTGTCGTTAACATTGTTGCTATCACAACCAATGTAATTAAGCCATGTTGCATGATTTTTTCTAACAAATAAGGTTGAACAAATTTCACTGCAACAACACTAAAAACACCAAAAACTAAAAAACCTTCTAAACAAACTCTTCCATTAACATGAAAAGCTTTATCAGAATAATCCCACCATCTTCTATGATAAAGTTTCTCCATAGCCCATGATGTTATATATTCAATCACACAGGCCACAAATGCTCCTTCAATAAAAACAGATAAATAACTTTCATTAGCAGAAAATAAAAGAGAGACAGTGATGGCTCCAAAACCATATATTGGAACAATAGGTCCATTTAAAAAGCCACTATTTTTAATTCTATGACGCGTCATAATTGGACATATCAAAGATTCCCAGATCCATCCTGCAAAACCATATATATAAAAAGTTACAATATAAGCACTAATATATTTTTCCATAATAAACTCCTTATCTAGAAATATTATACTTCGTTTTTATGATTAAGCAAGAAAAAAACTGCTTACGCAGTTTCATTGATATTGAATATTTTGTTGTCTATTTAATGGGTAGATGGATAATTGTGAAGCAGAAACTTTATTTTTCATTTGAATACAATGAATTTGATTATTTTCATATGTCTTGTAATAATAAGCCCCTTCATTCATACTCATACAACAAGAATAAACCGTATAATCATCCTGATTTTGTGCTGTTTTCACTGAACCTTTGACCATTGCTACAGCATCTAAAATATGAAAAATCTGACTGATATTCTCTTCTTCTTTTTCACTCATCACAGCATTTTCCTTTAACCACAATGTTTTCACAAAACGTGAAGCAGGTGAAAAATCACCAGGAATACCGATTGTCCCAAATCCGTTTCCATAAGGCTTCAATGATTGGTCCGTTAAATGATCTTGAGGATAAGAAGATGTTAAATGCATATAGTTATGGACATTCCATTGATGAAACGGATAAGGTGGATTGTTGGTTAAAATATGAAAAGCATCTTGATAAACCTGCAATCCTGATTCTGTTGATTCTAGAATCAGACTCTCTTTTTGATCGGCAATGATCCAATGTAAAGGTGCTAAAGGTAATTTTTCGTGGAATGGAATATCCAAAAGATGAAAATGATCAATGACCTTTTTGACCTCTTGTACGCTTTGATATTGCCCTAAGATATAGGGAATGAGTTCATAAGGCGTTATATTGGTTTTGTTGGCCTGTTCAGGAAAATAACGAGCATTCCCTGGAAAATATAAGCCAGCCATGCATAATCCCTTTTCATTCATAGCTTCAGCATATAATGGATAGTTTTCCATAACCGTTGCCATACCAATCATTGCATATTGATTTTTAAACAATGTTCCATTTTTTAATGGAAAAGAATAATGTCTTGGTGTCAATACAACCTGTTCACCAAATGTTGTTTCCAGATCTAAATTTCTACCAAAATACCCATTTAATTGAAATGCTGTACACATATCAAAATCACCTCATTACCATTATAGACCAATTTCTATCAAATAACAAAAAAACCTATATTGATATATAGGTTACATACATAATGGTGGAGCTTAGCGGTACTGATTCCAGTAAAGCTAAATCTCCAACTATTTTTTTGATAATATTTTTATCTATTTAAATTATAGCACAATAATCATCAGTTTTCAATCTTATTGTTTAAATTCTCTATTCTTAATGAAATTACATAATATATAATTATTTAAAAATATATTTTCAGTTCAATACTTAAGCCACTAAAACATCAATCAGATAAACGATATATTTTAATAGTTTTACATTTTATAATCATTGGCACATTATTTACAAAATATAAATAATGTTCAAATCCATTTGATAAAACAATGCATTCAGAAATAAGTATTGCATCAAACCCAAATTCTTCATTAAAATCTTTCTGTAAAGAAAAATAATAAACTGCCTCATATTTACACAAAAATCTCTTTTCATCATACTCCAAAATCATTTCAATGTTTGCTAATCGTTGATCATGTTCATCCCAAAAAATATCCATTGAAAATTTTTCAATAGTATAATCATTAATCATTCCATTTTTTAAAATATGATATGTTTGTTCATCAAAACAATCACGATTCTTTTCAAGATAATTTTCATATTCCAAAAACTCATTATTAAGTTTTTTTAATGATGAATCTTCATCAAAATAACTTTTCAAAAATCTCATCAATCATTCTCCTATATAGCCAACAACAATGATCCCCAAGCACCAATACTACCTAATGAAAAAATCATCAAACCAACAACAGAAACAAATATCGCAATTGCAATAATTATATCAGTTGTCTTTTTTAAATTTAGTTTTTTCGCTTTTATTTTGCTCTTTGCTTCTTTCATTTTTTTTAAATCACTTTGACCTTTTTTATAATCTTTAAGATTTCTTGCTTTTTTTTGAATATCTTTAGGTACTCCTGCTGAACCTAATGTCTTGCCATGAGATTTACTACCATCCACACTTTCAACACCTTTTACCTTGCCTTTTTCAACATGTACATGAGGTTTTCCAGCACCTGTATGAGGCTTATCTACTCTTGCTTTCCAACCCTTACCTAAATCATGCCATTGACCATAACCTCTCGTGACATCAGTAACTTCAGGAGTAAAATAAAATGATTCAGTTACTTCTACATTAGATAATAATTCCTCTAACTTATCTATATCATTTTCACTGATTTCTTTTTGATTAATAATACCTTGAATCTCTTGTATAACATCTATCTGCTCTTTTGCCTCTACTTGAGAACAACTAGCAATAAACATTGTTAATGAAAAGACTGCAATAAAAAACCTTTTTATATAACTCATTGTTTCCATCCTTTATTAAATTTTTTTGTGTACACAATGGTTATATTATAGCAAACTTTTTGCATCCGTCAATTCAAATACACTCATGTAAAATAATATTTAAAATACAATATAAGCAAACAAAAAATTAATTGTTAATTTAATTTTTCAATTTTTCTTTTCTACAAATACAATTCTTATTACTTTCACTTATATTACTATATACTTTTTTATCTAACATACAATAATCACAAACCTGCTTTCCTTCAGGAATCTGCATTCCACAACATACACATTTATTACTACTAAAATAAATAATCTCTTTCATGTATTCTACTCAACTCCTTAAAATAATATAAAAAAGAAGATTTAATTCATTAATCATTTAATGATTCTTAATTAAATCTTCCTTCCATTTTTAATCTTGTACTTCAATAACAAGTTTTAATCCTAAATTATTAAAGATCTTTATCAGTGTTTCAATTTTAGGTGAAATCTTATAAGTTTCAATTCTTCCAATGGTTGACTGTGGTACATGGCATCTTAGAGCAAGTTCTTTCTGACTTATCCCTAAACTATGTCTTCTATCTATAATTGTCGCAACAATATCTGAAGCCTTTTCTATCTCAGTAATAAGTTCATAGCCATATTCATCTTCATTTTTTATTTTTTCTTTATATTCATTCCATGATGTCATAACCTATCACCCTTCTTTCGATTCAAATAATCATCTCTTTCATTTTTAGCTCTCACAATTTCTTTTTTTGGTGTTTTCTGTGTCTTTTTACGAAAGTGATGTAATAAAACAAACTGATCATTATCATAATAGAAGTAAAATATCCTATTAAATCCTGGTCTTAATTCCCATATACCATCTTCAATAAATTTTGTATAATTATCACCTAATCTTGTGCCAACTTTAGAAAGCAGATCAATATAAAACAAAATCCAATGTCGTCAATTTAAAATGGTAAAAGGATATGTTTAGCCAATTTAGTATCTAATCATATCCTTTTTGTGTTTGAAAACGCTAAAAAAGCGTACAAATACCCCTTGATTTTTGATG
>NZ_NFLY01000109.1:0-1008 GCF_002161155.1 Massilimicrobiota sp. An105 | reverse complement strand
GAATATAAGCAGGCCGTTTAGCACAGTTGACATCATCAACCTAAAAGACCAATTGGATACCTAAGTATGGAGTGACTATATTAAGCGTTACCGTGATATACCCTAGTGCTCTGGTTTTTCTTTATTCTAACCATCACGGGTAGAGAGTCTCTACAGTAGCCCAACGATTATCTGTAATGGATAATACATGGTGAAAGGAGACAGTTTCTAATTTCTATTTTTGAAAGGAGTTGACCCGAATGAGTCATCAAAAACTTTTAACGAAACTAGAAGGTTTTCGTTCCCGTAACAGCCAGAATCACTGTTACATCAACAAGGATGTCTATCGCCTTTTATACGATAGAGATTTCTACTACATTGCCTACAACAGTATCAAATCCAATGATGGTGCTGAAACTGCTGGCAGCGATGGAACATCTCTTCATGGTTTCTGTGAGGAGTGGATTGATGAATTGATTTCATCCTTTAGAGATGAAAGCTATCAGCCCCAGCCCAACAGAATTACTTACATCCCCAAGAAGAATGGGAAAATGCGTAAGCTTAGCTTTCCCAATGGAAAGGACAAGCTGGTACAGGAATGCGTTCACATCATACTCGAATGTATCTATGAACCTACATTCTCAAACCTTTCCCATGGCTTCCGTCCCAATCGCAGTGTACATAGTGCGTTGGCTCAAGTTGAAACCTGGCGCTCTACGGTCTGGTTCATTGAGGGTGACATCTCTGCATGTTTTGACGAAATCGACCATCGTATTCTAGAATCCATCCTTCGTGAGAGAATTCATGATGAACGCTTTATTCGCCTCATCAATAAACTGCTTAAGGCTGGATATTTTGACATGGAACACAAATTCCATTCAACGAAACAAGGCAATGCACAGGGTTCCTGTGCCAGTCCGATTCTTGCAAATATCTATCTGGATAAGCTGGACAGATTCATGGAAGAAGTTATCGAACGCGATACGATGGGAAAACATCGCAGACAGAATCCTGAATATGCCAGGCTAA
>NZ_NFLY01000108.1:0-1166 GCF_002161155.1 Massilimicrobiota sp. An105 | reverse complement strand
GATTCAACAAAAAAACTTTCAAGAAAAAGTTATTTCATGGCTACAGGCTATTGGCCATTGATGGCAGTGAACTGCCTATTGACAATACCATCTTTGACGATGAAACAACTGAATTAAGATATGGCACTCTTGCAAAACCTTACTCTGCCTATCATTTGAATGCCAGTTATGATCTATTAGAACGTACATATGATGATATTATCATTCAGGGTGAAGCCAAAAAAGACGAAAATGATGCTTTCTGTCAACTTGTTGACAGATATGATGGACAGAAAGCCATCTTCATTGCCGATAGAGGCTATGAATCCTACAATGGTTTTGAACATGTTGTACACTCAGGACATAAATATATCATTCGTGTTAAAGACATTGAATCTACGACTAGCATCACCAAGTCACTAGGACCATTTCCTGATGGTGAGTTTGATGTTGATGTGTTTAGAATGCTGACCTTAAAACAAACAAAAATGACAAAAGCCTGTCCTGAAATATATAAAATTATTACCAAATCAATGAGATTTGATTTTATGGACAAAGAGAATCCCTGGTATGAGTTCAACTGTAGGGTCGTGAGATTCAAAATATCCGATGATAAATATGAAACTATTATTACCAATTTAAGCAGAGAGGATTTCTCAATGGAAGAAATCCGTGAAATCTACAATATGAGATGGGGCGAGGAAACTTCTTTTCGAGAACTCAAGTATCCATTGGACTCAATGCATTGCATGCCAAGAAAAGAAAACTCATACAGCAGGAAATCTATGCACGTATGATCATGTATAATTTCTGTCAAAGGATTGTACAGGAAATAAAGATTCCTAAAAAGGACAGAAACAAATATACATATCGGGTTAATTTTACAAAATCTATACATATCATCAGAGAGTTTCTAAGAAAAAAAGGTGGAAAGAATCCACCTGTAGAGTATCTGATAGCTAAAGAGATTCTGTCAATTCGACCCAACAGAAAATACAAGCGACATGTCAAGCCAAAGACTGTCGTATGCTTTAACTATAGATATAACTAACATAGTTTATTATATACCTTGACAGATGTAGTTTCAAGACTACACTTTTTGAGCTTGAGTAAATATTAAAAACCAGGAAAAATATATTTCCATACAATTCCTGGTTAAATATTGTCATCTTAACTTAATGACATTG
>NZ_NFLY01000107.1:0-1301 GCF_002161155.1 Massilimicrobiota sp. An105 | reverse complement strand
ACATTTTATCAGTCATAATATCTTCACCTCGATATAAGTATAGCACTGATGAAAATATCATGTTTTATTTTAAAGGGCTTTAACACCGTTTTTATGGCTATGTTAACCCAAAAAGATGCAGAATTTGAAATTTATGATTTTAACACTGTTTTTTGGTGGTTAAAAGTTATTCTTCCTATGCAGAGGCATTATCAAATATGATACACTTATTACATAAGTGAGGTAAACGACTATGAACTTAGAAGAAATCAAAAATGAATTAGAAAATTTGGATATGAATCAGCTTGATTTGCTTATCAAGTATATAAAAGATAAAAAACTTTTGAATGATTACACTGCTATCTTTATTGATGCAGTCGAAGCAAAATTCAATGATGTTTTTGTCTGTCCACACTGTCATTCGACTCAGATCAGAAAAAACGGACATTATAAAAATGGTACTCAAAGATACTTATGCAAGGACTGCCATGCAACATTTACTTCAACACATGGTACAATCCTAGCGAACACTAAACTACCTGCTTTAGTATGGTTAAAATATCTTATTATAATGGATCAGGATGAAGATTTAAGAGATTGTGCTCATTATGCAGGTGTTTCATTGAAATGCAGCTTCTATATGAGACATAAGATTCTCAATGCCATGTCCAATCAAATGAACGATGTTCAATTGGAAGGAATTGTCGAACTAGATGAAATGAGTGTTAATATCAGTTATTCTGGTAATCATGTTAAACAGAATCCTTGTAATAAGCTACCTAGAAACTCTTATAAAAGAGGTCGTAAGGGACAAAAACATAAAGATGATGATAAAATAACCGATGCAGTACAAATTGCTGGTGCTGTTGATCGCAGTGGAAATATCTATTTAAAAGTTGCCAAGATTGGGACAACTTCCCTAGATAGTGAAACAGTAAAAAAGGTATATGGTCAGGTCTTAAAACACGCAACAACATTATGCACAGATGGTCTATATGTATATAGAGAATTAAGCAAGGAATATGGTCTTCAGCATTATTCTTTTCCAAAAAAAAGCAAGGAAAAGCGAGGAATATATCATATAAATCATATAAACTACATCCACTCTAAAATCAAAGAATATATGCGAAAACATATAGGAATATCTTCAAAATATCTAGATGAATATCTATCATTAATAGCTTATACGATAAAAAACAAACAAAGAAATCTTCATGATAATTTTGTCAATATCTACCAATATCCATGCACATTTAGACGGGCTCAATATATAGGCACTCCATTTCTTATTGAATAGAGCATCTTTTTGGGTTAACATAGCC
>NZ_NFLY01000106.1:0-1512 GCF_002161155.1 Massilimicrobiota sp. An105 | reverse complement strand
GATTCTGCTGTCTTATCTTCTTATATAAGAAAGAATACTAAAGAATCTTTTGGTTATATTTTTTTTGATAATATCGATTATATTACTAAGCTTTACAATGACAATAGAATGCGTGATGTAACTTATAAGAATATTCTCGATACTATCCTCTGTGGTTCCGTCTATCTTGGTTTTGATACGTATGAATGTCCTGACTGCGGTTTTGAAACGACCATCCCTCATACCTGCAAATCCAGGTTCTGCTCTAAGTGTGCCGCTAAATCAGCTAAACAGCGTTCCATTTCCATCTCTGCCATGACTTTCTCCTGCAAGCATCGCCATATCGTTTTTACTGTCGCCCAAGAGCTCCGTGATTATTTCATCAGAGATCGTTCTCTCCTCGACCTTTTATTCATCGCTTCCAGAAATACCATCAGCGCTCTTGCCAACGATGCTAAATTCAGAAAAAACAAAAGACTCGAAAAACACAGAAAGCTCCGAAAATCCTCTTCCCCCTATCTCTATAAGGATACAAAGGATAATGTTGTTTTTGGTGCCATTTCTACCCTTCATACTTTTGGCAGACCCCTTGAATTCAATCCTCATATCCACATGCTTGTCTGTCAGGATGCCCTCAATCTCAGGAAGGACTGCATTAAAAGCCTTGCCTATATGGATTTCAATAAGCTCAGAAAAACCTGGATGTATCAAATCCTTGACCTTCTTGACAGGAAAATCAACACAAGACAATTCCATGCACTTAAAAATTACCTTTATAAAAACTATCCCGACGGTTTCTATGTCTATGCCAAAGAACCAAAAAAAGACCAGAGCGAAGATGATGTTGATGATACCGTCGCATATATAACACGCTATACCAACAGACCTGTCATGGCAGAAAGCAGAATTGTAGAATATAATGACACGACCAAAATGATTCATTGGTTCTATAATCGTCATGAGGATGACAAAAGAATCGATGTCACTGAAAGAGTTGAGAGATTCATCCAAAAAGTCATCAGACACTGTCCGGATGAAAACTTCAAGATGACTCGCTACTATGGATTCTATTCCAACAGGTCGACCAGACATTACAATAGAATGGCTGAGCTTCTGGCTCATAAGCAGAAAAAGGAAACACAGTACAAGAAGGAAAGACAGGCCATCGCAAAAATTCAAATCCAGAAGACACATTTCCGTTATTTTATGATACAATCATTTCAGAGGGATCCCATCAAATGCAGATGTGGAATGATCATGAATTATGCTGAAACATATAATCCCTTTGAAGGAGGACGGAAGAATGACATCCCGTACAAAGAAAGATGCATCTACACATCAAAATATCTCAGAAGTCAAACCATTAACGCCAGAAGAAGTTGATGAAATGCTTCTCCATGATGACACATATGAGTCAGATAAGGTACTTATGAAATGTGACAGATGCGGATGTGAAATGGAACTTGACGGATACATATTAAGTGAAATAGCGGAGGCTGATGGAGATGATGAACTGTCATGCATCTGCATGAA
>NZ_NFLY01000105.1:0-1528 GCF_002161155.1 Massilimicrobiota sp. An105 | reverse complement strand
AAAATCACCTTCAGATATTGATTTTTGACACATCAGGTCTTAAAATGAACTTGTAAGAAGCAATTTGACTTGTTTTTGAGAGTATAGTAAAGCCAGGGTCAAATTTTCTGTTTTTTTTTTGCAAAGCAAAATTCCACCCCTGATGGTCTTATTTATCTGTACATTATGGGTATCCCTGTGTTTTGTTTATGCTTTATCTTTGAGATAAGAGCGACTGAGTCAGATTGATCTTATCTGGGTCAATATGTTCGATTCCAAAGTATCTTGCAACTTCTTTGGAAAACAGCAAAGCGAAGACAAAGAGTGGGGTTTTGTCATTCAGCTTTGGACGAGCATACGAATTAATGTGAGACATCATTAAATTGATGTCTTTTTGCGTATAAGGATCAAATGGTTTTCCTTTGGGTGCGATTCTTCTTATAAATTCATGATTGACTTCACAGTCACCTTTTTCAAACGGAGAGCTGGGGTGACAGTAAAACATATATGTTCTTCTGTTTCCATCTTCATCAAATTCAATGGCTTCTGGATTGGAGAACTCAGGTCCGTTATCTGTGAGAATGACAGGGAAAAGCTTCATGAACATATCTCTTCCAAGATGGTTGTAAATGTCATTGAATATATCAATGACAGACTGTGCATCATTATATTCTCTTCTAAAAGCAATCATAAATGTTGACACTGTAAAATGAACTGTAAGCAGACAGGCTCCACCTTTAGTGCCTTCAACCGTATCAATCTGGACAACAGGCATGTCAGGATTTTCTTCTATAAAATTCTTGAAGTCCTCGTACCTTCTTCCATCCATGCATTTTGAATCAATTTTGTATCTTGAAGGTTTCTTTCTTTTTTTATAGGTTACCTGTCGAGGAAGATCGATGTTTCTCACTTTCAATATGCCAGCATCAATAATCTTATAGAGAGTCTTTTCGCTAAACATGATCTCGTTCTTATGATGAATGTAGACATGATGAATGGATTGACCCTGCTGGGCAATCAGTGGATAGAGCAGCTCATTAAGATGATTGATTTCATCCTGAGTAATAATGATGCCTCTGCGTGATTCAGAAAGCCTTTCTTCATATTTTTTGTTGGCCTCAAGTGCATAATAGATATGCTTTGTCAAAGTACATTTTTTCATGTCAGGACATCCGTTGCAGACATATGGAGGCTTAGAAAGCCTAGGGCATATTTCTTCCACATAGCTGCCGCATTCGTAGATGCAGCGCGTACAGGATCTGCAGAGCTGAGATTTCATAACAGGACAGTTGTCACAGGCAGAATTACGTTCCTTGCATGTATATCTGTAAAGACAGTTATTGAAGGAACGACCAAATGCACCAGTTTTACGAACAGAAAGATTGTTTTTGACCTCTTTAGAAATGGTAGTACAATCCTTATCGAGTTTTTTGGCAATGGCCTTGAAAGAATCGTTATTTTTTAGACCATTTTCAATTGTGATTCTATCAAGAGCAGTTAAATGTTTCTGATTAGCCATGATGAGCACCTCCAGTAGAAGGAATACCCA
>NZ_NFLY01000104.1:0-1547 GCF_002161155.1 Massilimicrobiota sp. An105 | reverse complement strand
TATGATTCAAATATGATAATGTCTTAATATATCCAAGTTGAATATGTCCTGTATACAGGACATATTCAAAAATCTATGTTATGATATAACCTCACTTTTATTGGGAGGTTGTTGTATGAGAAAGGTTGAATTAAGAATGAATGAAGAAAATAAATATTTGATTATTAAAAAATTGGTTGAATCTAACGGTAATAAAAATAGGGCAGCCATTAAGTTGGGTTGTACTGTTAGAACTGTCAATAGACTCATCCTTAAATATAAAAATCATGGTAAGGCTGCTTTTATTCATGGCAACAGAGGCAGAGCTCCTGCTACCACCATCCCTCTCGATATCAAAAACAAGATTATTAAGCTTTATATTGATGAATATTGTGATACTAATTTTACTCATTTCTGTGAAATCATTTATGATGATTTCAATATTAAAATTAGTGATACGACTCTTAACAAGTGGCTTAGAGATGAAAATATCATCTCTCCTAAGGCCAGAAGGAAAACGAGAAAGATATTAAAAGATTCTTTGAAGGCTCAATTGAAAACGACTCGTTCCAAGAAATCTCAAAATGATATCAAGGAAGCCATTTCCATCATTGACAGTAAAAATGCTCATCCTAGAAGACCCAGATGCAAGTATATGGGTGAAATGATCCAGATGGATGCTTCCAGCTTTGAATGGATTGATGGTCATATCTGGCATCTTCATTTGGCTGTCGATGATGCTACTGGTGAAGTTGTTGGCGCTTATTTTGATACTCAGGAAACGCTAAATGGTTATTATAATGTCTTCTATCAGATTTTGACCAACTATGGTATTCCTGCCATGTTTTATACCGATAGACGTACTGTCTTTGAATACAAAAAGAAAAACAACGCTTTTGATGATGACGACACTTTTACCCAGTTTTCCTATGCGTGTCATAATCTTGGCGTTGATATTAGGACAACGAGCATCGCCCAAGCCAAAGGCAGAATCGAAAGAATGAACCAGACATTCCAATCCCGTTTACCTGTTGAACTCAGACGTGCTCATATAACCGATATAGAGTCAGCCAATAAATTTTTAAAATCCTACCTAAAAAAATTCAATGACATGTTTGCTCTACACCTCAATACTACCAAATCGGTATTTGAAACGCAACCGTCAATTGAAAAAATTAATCGTACCTTAGCTGTTCTTTCTCCTAGAAAAATTGATTCAGGTCATAGTATCAGATTTCAAAACAGGATGTATTTGCCCGTAACAGAAAATGGAACATCTGTTTATTTAAAGAACAGAACAGATTGTATGGTTATCGAGGCATTTGATGGGAATCTGTATGTCAATGTACTTGATCACATATATATCATGCAGGAAATACCAAAACATGAATTGTATTCAAAAGAATTTGATGAAGTAAAAAAAGAAGCCAGACCAAGGGAAAAATATATTCCACCTATAGATCATCCCTGGAAACAGTCTTCCTACTTAAATTTTCTTGCAAAACAAAAGCACCGATCTGGTGCTAATGTTTAAAATTTTTTAGGACATTTTCAAATTTGCTTGACAC
>NZ_NFLY01000103.1:0-1726 GCF_002161155.1 Massilimicrobiota sp. An105 | reverse complement strand
CATAGGTAATGATGTCTTCAGTAGGCTTGCATAATAATCTCTTTATGGAAGCAGGATATCCAAAGGCATTGCACATTCCATTGTCGCGTAGTTTGTGTATGAGTTTTTGATTGTCAATGAGGATGTCAATGTTAGGGAAATCTCCTGTTGATGAGATAACCAAGAAAATGTGCTTTTTCGTTTTTTGCGTGTGTAATCAGTGTCTTTTCTTCGCTAAGTCTTAGATGAAGTTCACTTTCAAGAAAGTGTTTGATTTCTTGTTTAAGTTGTTCGGCATATGCTTTTGAAGAAATAGTTCCTACTAGAAAATCATCTGCATAGCGTACGTAATGTACTCTACGAAAGTTAGGGTCAAAAACATCAACTGATGAAGTTGCTTTCAGTTCTTTCCTTAGTCTTTTGATTTCCTTGATATCATGCACTGATATCGCTTTGTTAAGCTGATATCTCAGTTTGGCATATTTTGGATTTTGTTTACGATATTTACCTTTTGTATCTCTTTGAATGATATTCTCCATGAATCTGTCCAGTTTATCTAGATAGATATTCGCTAGTATTGGACTTGCACAAGAGCCCTGAGCGTTACCTCGTTTCGTTGTCTGGAAGTTATGCTCCATATCGAAGTAACCAGCTTTCAGTAGTTTATTGATGAGACGGATAAAACGTTCATCATCAATCCTTTCACGAAGAATAGACTCTAGGATACGATGGTCAATTTCGTCGAAACATGCAGAGATATCGCCCTCAATAAACCAAACAGTAGAACGCCAGGTTTCCACTTGAGCCAATGCACTGTGCACACTGCGATTGGGACGAAAGCCATGAGAAAGATTTGAGAATGTAGGTTCATAGATACATTCAAGTATGATACGAATACATTCTTGAACTAACTTATCTTTACCATTAGGGAAACTAAGTTTACGCATCTTTCCGTTTTTCTTGGGAATGTAAGTGATTCTGTTCGGTTGTGGCTGATAGCTTTCATCCCTAAAGGATGAAATCAAATCATCAATCCATTCTTCGCAGAATCCATGAAGAGAAGTTCCGTCACTGCCAGCAGTTTCAGCACCATCATTGGATTTGATACTGTTATAGGCAATGTAGTAGAAGTCTCTATCATATAAAAGACGATAGACATCTTTATTGATGTAACAGTGATTTATACTGTTACGGGCACGAAAACCTTCTAGTTTCGTTAAAAGTTTTTGGTGACTCATTCGGGTCAACTCCTTTCAAAAATAGAAATTAGAAACTGTCTCCTTTCACCATGTATTATCCATTACAGAAAATCGTTGGGCTACTGTAGAGACTCTCTACCCGTGATGGTTTGAATAAAGAAAACCAGAGCACTAGGGTATATCACGGTAACACTTAATATAGTCACTCCATACTTAGGTATCCAATTGGTCTTTTGGGCTGACGATGTCAGCTGTGCTAA
Organism: Massilimicrobiota sp. An105; assembly: GCF_002161155.1. NCBI lineage: Bacteria > Bacillati > Bacillota > Erysipelotrichia > Erysipelotrichales > Erysipelotrichaceae > Massiliimicrobium > Massilimicrobiota sp. An105. Next base: position 288 of record NZ_NFLY01000103.1, on the reverse strand, counting down.
ACAGCCTGCTTATATTCAACCTTTCCTATATTGAATATACAGTTTAGAGACAGGAGTGGTTACCTGAATGTCTTCCTAGAACCACAAGACTTGGATTCAACTCTAGAAGCTTTACCATATATGGCCTAGCTTGCCAAGCTACTCGTTCATAGAGAACTAATCTTGGCTTTACCGACATGCTTTGGTCCCCGTTGGGTTATCCCCGCGAGGTAAGTCGGTTGCTTTACATCGCATTGCAGGAGCGATGATTTCAAAAGAAATATATATTAAGCGCAAGAACGTGCGCAC
>NZ_NFLY01000102.1:0-1743 GCF_002161155.1 Massilimicrobiota sp. An105 | reverse complement strand
TATTAGAATAACCATCTTCACAGATCTTATCTACAATTTTTTCTACTTCTGGAATTAAATTAACTCCATTTTGATGTTCTGTTCTTACTCTATTTTCATCGAAATTTAACATTTTTGTCCCTCCTTTTATAATTTGAATGGCACTAGTTGCACCAATGACACTTGCTCCTGCTTCAAAAAATTTTTGTGCCTGTTGTAAATGACGGATACCTCCAGATGCTTTGATTTTGACTTCATCTTTTAATATATTTTTCATTAATATAACATCATTTAAATCAGCACCTTTAAAACTTCTTCCTGTTGATGTTTTTAAAAAAGCCGGCTTCACTCTTTTGGCTATTTTACATATCTCTTCCTTTATTTCTTCTCGACCGTCTAATTTACACATTTCAACAATCACTTTTTCTTGTATATTATGTTTTATACAAAATTGATGAATTGTACTCATTTCTTCTTCAATTTTGTCAAGATCACCTTTTTCAACATGATCTTGATTTAAAACGTAATCAATTTCTTGAAAACCATAAGATGCATATGTCTTAAACATTTCTAATTTCTCATTCAAAGTCATTTTTCCTTCAGGAAAATCTATAGCTCCAGCAATAATACAATCTTTATTTTTTAAATAATCTTTAGCATAATCATATTCTTCTTTATTCCTTGCAAATATGCAACGAAATTGATATTGGATAGCTTTATCTAAATAAGTTTGAAAACTATCGTTTTCATCTCTGATATAATCAATTTTTTGACTGATTGATTTCATTTTGGTCTCCATTGATTGAATAATTCTATGCATTTTTGATCTGCTAAATGAGGTTGTTGATAATACATCTGATTAACAATTTCAAAAGAAAGATAGCCTTGATAATCATATTGATGAAGGATATCTAAATCTTCACACATATTTCTATTTCCATCACCCCATGCCATATGTCCTACTGGATTTCCATCCACAAAATGACAATGAATAATTCTAGATCCAAAGGTTTCAAAATAGTCTTTGATTGTCTCGTTAGCTTTTGCCATAGCACCTAAATCTAAACATATTTTTAAATTTTCATGATTAACTAATTCTAAATAATCTTTCAAATCAGAAATTGTGTTTACAAGTAAAGATTCTCTTGGTTGTAATGCTTCTATCGCAAGAGGTATTCCTTGAATTTGTGCATATTCTGCAAGTTTTCTCATCATCTGAGCACTTCTTGTTCTTGCTTCTTCAAGATTTTCTGATAAATATGCCCATCCACTTGTGACAACTACTTGATGGGCATTGAGAAAATGTGCAATATCTATAGCATTTTTAAAATAATGATAGACTCTTTTTTGTTCATCTTCATGTTTTGCTGCCATATTATTTGGTTTAGGGTTTGTTTGTTCAGGACAAACACCAATAATTTTAATATCATATTTTTTTTCTAATTCTTTTAAGATTTGAATATCATCATATTGTTGATAATCTAAATAAAAATGCATTGGTCCACTCCATAATTCTACATTTCTAAAACCATTTTCATGTGCACTTTTAAAAAAATCTTCTAATGTATAAAATCTATGATGACAATTCATTGCTGATACTTCCATAATATTACCTTTCATTTTAGAGAAGATAAAAATCTAACTCTTTCATTAATAATCTAAAGCTTTATAATAACGTCTGATATCAATTGGATGACGTCTACAATGTTCTAAATGTACATTTAATCTCATAAATGCTGATCTCATCATGATTGGTGATAGGAT
>NZ_NFLY01000101.1:0-1751 GCF_002161155.1 Massilimicrobiota sp. An105 | reverse complement strand
TCATATAATATTAGAGACAAAGTCTCCAACATTATAATAATATAAAAAAGACCACCTATAATATAAAAGGTGGTGCAGTTGCGTATATTCAATAATATCATCTCAGTGGTGTAGTTGTTAAAATTGGTGGTGCACTTTATGCTATTGATGGTGCAGTTCATTGCAAATAATCAATTTTCATTTATTAGATATTTTTCATATTGGTTTTGTGAATAAATGAATTTGTTCCTGGCTCTTTTAAAATTGCTTAATCCATTTGCATTACTTATAATTTTCTTTATATAGTTATTCTTTCCTTCTATAGGTCCGTTTGAAAGTCTTCTTCCATCATACCAATGAAATGAATTTAATATCTCCTGTTTCCAGTTTGTGAGTGTCTTTGCACATTCAATCATCTCCTGTATATTTGATAATTTCATTCTTTTTATTAATGAATCGAATTCTTTTGTTTTTTTATCTATATCAAATGTCTCCTGATTTTCATTATTGAAGTTGATGTATTCTTCTTTTATTTTATAGGCTTCATTGAGTATAGGATTAATTTGAAGGATTCTTTCCTTTAAGCCTAGTTCAGTTGTTGTATATCCTAAAACTCTATCATAGTAGAATTTTTCAAAGTTTAAACTGTCTTCATTTTTAAGAATAATATAATATCTGCTTTTAAGAAGTTTGTAATCTACAGAATTTTTAAGTTCATCAGTAGAATACTTCTTCATGATTCTTTTTCTTACCTGATTCAATGAATCATTAACTTTTTTGACTACATGAAAAGGATCAACGCAGATAATAGCACTTTTAAAAAAATTATGAATAATGAACTTATAATTAGAATACATATCTATAATGATATATTTAACTTGATTTCGTTCTTCAAGAGGAATGTGGAAGAAATAGTCATAAAGATCTTCACTCCATCTGGATTCCACAATATCAATAATATATTTTTTAGAAAAATCCATAATCATAAAAGCATATTTCTTTTTTGCATGTCTGTTGAAATAGAATTCATCAAAACAGAGGATATGAGTAAGAGTTTTTCTTTTGATTTGAACATGTCTATCGAAGATATCAACAACAGTAGAAACAGAAACACCATATTTTTTAGCTACAGAAGAAAATGTAGAAGTGTAAGGTTTCAAATCATTAAGAATATTGATAACAGTAGAAGCAGTAAGGATATGTCTGGTACCAGTAAAGGGAGAATATTCAACGAAGGACTTGCCACAGTCCTTGCAGCAATAACGACGTTGTTTATAGAAAATAAAAGAATGAGAATGAATTAAAACTTTATGATTTAATTTTCTGATTTTATAATCTTTAATTCTATCGGTTAAAGAACCACAATGAGGACAAACCTGAATAGATCTTTTAAGAATAATAATAAAATCAGAAGATTCAGTTTTGGTAATAGATTCAATAAAATCCAAATCTTTTTCTTTTAAATCAAGAAGTTTAATGATAAAATCGTTCATGAGGAACCTCCTTTCAAGATATAAATGTCTGCAAACATATATTATATCAGGAGGTTTCTTTTTATTATGAAATTACCCCATTTAGAAATTAAAGCAGAAAAAGGCAAACCCCGTAATAAAATTAAAGGTTAAGGTTTACCCCGCGATTATTTAATATACCAGTATATTAGACTAGGTGACTCTTTTTTTATTTCTGTAATTCTTGTGGTATGACTATATGCACTCTTTATTATTATGCAAAAAAAGCGCATAAAGCCCCTGTTGATTTTTTTTCGTTTT
>NZ_NFLY01000100.1:0-1787 GCF_002161155.1 Massilimicrobiota sp. An105 | reverse complement strand
TTATAATAGTGGTGTAATGGTGTTATATATTGGAGGTGTTCTTATGGCTTACTTTCTTAAGGTTACAAAACAGCAGTCTCGTACCTATCTCTCTATATACGAAAGCTTCTATTCCCCTGAAACTAAGGGTACAAAGCATCGCAGCTATCGCTCTTTAGGCAATATTCAGAAGCTCATCGACAGTGGCATCGATGATCCCATCGCTTACTTTCAAAAGGAAGTCGATCGTCTTAATGCCCAGAGAAAGGCTGATAATGCCAACAAGAAGATCAACGATCGTCTTATCGGTGAAGTCTCTCCTGAAAAGCTCCTTGGATACTTTCCCTTGGCCAGCATTATGAACAATCTTGATGTAAGGGAACATTTTGATTATCTTCAGTCAAACAGACATTTTCATTTCAATGTCCATGATCTCTTTACCTCCCTTGTCTATGCAAGACTTGTCGCTCCTTTATCAAAGCACAGGACATTCCATGATATCTTGCCTTCCATGTTCTCTGCCCCTCAGGACAGCTATTACCAGCTGCTTGATGCCGTTGAATTTCTAGGTGAAGAGTATCAGAAAATCGTTGAAATACTGACTGTAGCTACTGATGAGAACTATGGCATCGATACATCCCACAGCTATTTTGACTGTACCAACTTCTACTTTGAAATCGACAGGGAAAATTCATTTCAGAGAAAGGGTCCAAGCAAGGAGAACAGAAAAGATCCGATTGTTGGGCTGGGTTTACTTCTGGATGCCAACATGATTCCTGTTGGCATGGAGATGTATCCAGGCAATGAATCAGAACAGCCTGTCTTCAGAAATATCATAAATGGCCTGAAGAAAAGAAACAATATCAAGGGAAGAACAATAAGGGTTGCGGATAAGGGCCTGAATAGCGCAAGAAACATCATAGATTCCATCAACTGCAGAGATGGATATATCTTTTCAAAGTCAGTCAAGAAACTTCCAGAGGTTGAAAGGACATGGGTGCTTTTGGATAATGACTATAAGGAAGTCAAGGACAAAGATGGCAATTTACTATTCAAGCACAAATCGTGCATTGAAGAATATACATATTCCTATACCGATGATGATGGAAGAGAATTCATAAAGAAGGTCAAGGAAAAAAGAGTGGCAACATACAATCCGAAGCTGCACAAGAAAAGGGTATTTGAAATCAACAAAATGGTGGAAAAAGCAAGAAAGATGAAGGCATCCCAGGCAAAAAAGGAAGAATATGGAGAAAGTGCAAAATATGTGACCTTTAAAGGAAAGGATGGAAGCAAGGCAGAAGTCATGTTGAATGAAGAGGCCATAGAGAAGGACATGGCTGTTGCAGGCTATAATCTTATTGTAACGTCGGAATATGACATGGATGATCAAAAAATATATGAGACCTATCACAATCTGTGGAGAATCGAGGAATCATTCAGAGTGATGAAAAGCGAGCTTGATGCCAGACCGGTATATCTGCAAAAGGAAAACAGCATCAAGGGTCATTTTCTAATCTGCTATGCAGCAGTGCTGCTTCTAAGGATATTCCAGTTCAAGGTGCTTGACAATAAATACTCAACAAGCGAAATATGTGAATTCATCAAGTCATTTAGGATTGTGGAAATCAACAATAACCGCTATATAAACATAACAAGATCCACTCCATTCATAAGAGATCTTGCAGGCATATTAAATCAACCAATAACCAATTATTATCTGACAGCCAGGCAAATAAAAATGATGCTAACTCGATAGAAATATCAAATTAGCACCATTTTTTTATTTAAAACTGCCAAAGACAGGT